>DASWHY010000559.1:0-11801 GCA_036397955.1 Thermoanaerobaculia bacterium
AGCCAGCGGTAGCTGTGGACGGCGAGGAACCCCGCCGCCACCGGGCCGATCATCATCCCCAGGTTGGTCGCCAGCCGCAGCAGCGCGTAGGCGCGGGTGACCACCGCGGCCGGCGCCGCGCGCACCATCGCCGAAGCCACCGCCGGGCGGAAGCCTTCGCCGACGACGCTGAGCAGGAAGACGCCGGCGGCGATCGCCGGCTTGGCGCGCAGCGCGCCGAGCGCCAGGAAGCCGAGCCCGCCGAGCACGAGGCTCCCGCCCATGACGCGCTTCGCCTCGACCCGGTCGCACAGCCAGCCGCCGAGGTAGGCGCCGGCAATGGCGCCGAGACCGTAGAGTCCCATCACCCCGCCGGCGCCCGCCGGCGTGAACCCCCGCCGCTCGGTCAGGTAGAGGGCGAGGAACGGCAGCACCATCGTGCCGCTGCGGTTGACCAGGGTAACCGTGGCGAGGAGCCAGACGGCGCGCGGCAGCCCGGAGAAGGCGGCGCGGTAGGCGCCGGCCACCGAGCGGAACGGCAGCGCCACCGTCTGCGCCAGCGGCAGGCTCACGGCGGCAGGGCGGAGTCGAGCTCCGCCCCGCGCGCCGCGGTTTGCGGGCCCTTACTGATAGGTCACCACGAGCTGCGGGCGGTTGGCCGAGCTCGAGTTGTCGCCGGAGTAGTAGCCGATGTAGTCGTTGCCGGTGTCGTCGTTGTCGTCGAAAGCGAAGTAGACGCGGAGCTGCGTCGTCCCCGTCTTGTTGACGGCCGCGAGGCCCGCGGGGTTGAGGTTGCCTTCCGACCACGTTCCGTTCGACGCGGCGTTCGTGAGGCTCGCCGCCTGGACGGCGGTCGCCGCGGCCTGGAAGTCGCCCGTCTGGAGCGCCGTCGAGCCCGAGAAGCCGCCGGTGTGGACGTCGGCCCAGCAGGTGCCGTGGGTGGTGAAGGGTTGGTGCCGGAGACCGTGCCGCGGCGCAGCCGCAAGGTCGCCGAGACGAGGGTGGCGCCGTCGGGGATCGCCGAGGTGTCGAAGCCGACAACGGCCTTGTACTGCTTGTCCTTGTTGTCGTCGCCTGCCCGCAAGGCACTGGCGGTGGCGGCGTTGGCGTTGATCGAGCCGCCGGCGCTGGAGGTCTCGCTCGACTCCAGCACCCAACCGTCCTGGGCGGCGATGGAGGTGAAGGTCACGGTGACCGGTCCGCTCGGGGCTGCCGGCGTGGCCGAGGCCTGGTTCGAGCTCGCGCCCTCGCCCTCGGCGTTGGTCCCGCTCACCACGTAGTAGTACGTCGTCCCGTTGGTCAGGCCGGTGTCGGTGAAGCTCGTCCCGACGACGTTGGTCTTGACGGTGGTGTACGGCCCCCCGCTCGTCGTGCCGCGGTGGACGCCGTAGCCGGTGGCGCCGCTCGCGGCCGTCCAGGTGAGGCCGACCTGCCCGTTGCCCGGCGTGGCCGCGAGCCCGCTCGTTGCGCCCGGCGGCGCGATGGGGTCGACCTGGAAGATGAAGGTGCCCGACTTCATGTCGGACACCAGGACGTTGCCCGAAGGGAGGAAGACGTGGACGTCCCAGGCGCCGTTGTAATTCCCGGTGATCGACTGGTTGAAGGTGCCGTCGCCGTCGGGGTCGCGCCAGGTCTCGTACTTGCCGACCTCCACGGGGTTGACCGGGTTCGAGATGTCGAAGACGCGGAACCCGGCCTCGTAGTAGCCGAGAAGCAGGTAGCTCCCGCGCACCTGGCCGTTGTGGGTGCGGGAATTCTGCGACGCGTCGCCCGACCACTGGAACGTCTTCACCTGCGTCGGGCTCGCCGGATTCGAGACGTCGTAGACGCCGACGTCGTAGACGTTGAACTCCTCAAACGTGTAGAGGTAATGGGAGTCGTCCGTCAGCCAGTCGCTGTGGGCGTAGATGCCGGCCACCGGCGCCGTCTCGCCCAGCAGCGTCGGCGTCCCGTCCGAGCGGATGGTGGTGATGTCGAGGATCCGGTACCGGGTCGCGTACCCTTCCGATGAGTAGAGCAGGTCCTTGCCTCCGGACCCCGGCACGTTGGTCCGCGCCACGGTGTCGTGGCAGTCGCGGCCGCTGCCGCTCCAGCTCGCGATGATCGGCGGATTGAAGGGGTCCTGGAGCAGGTCGAAGATCTGGCAGCCGAGCGTCGAGCCGTTGTTGGCCGTGTTCATGAACAGGAGGCCGTCATTGACGAACACCGTGTGCCCGTAGTTCGTGCGGCCCCGGTCGGCGATCGCCGCCGGCGGGATCGGGTTGGAGTCGACGCCTTGCGGAGCCGAATCGGACAGGTACGAGAGGTCCACGATCCAGAGGTTGCCGTTCGATTGCGCACCGACGTAGGCGTAGGTCTTTCCCGAGACCGGGTCCTGGTGGATGTCGGCGTCCCTCCAGATCCGGCCCTTGGGCGGGCTCACGCCGCCCGACATGTCGATGAACTGGACCCGGAAGGGGGCGGGATCGGTCACGTCGATGATGTGCAGGCCGAAGCTGTTGGACTGCAGCGCGTACTCCCGCGCGCCGGCGGCGTACCCCCAGATGCCGTTGTAGAGCTGGCCCGTCGAGGTGTTGTCGCTGTAGTAGGGGTTCGGCGGCTGCGGGTTGATCTGCCCTAGCAGGGTGACGTTGCCGGTGTAGTCGGCCGGGGCCGGGGCCGAAGCGACGTCCGGAGCGGTGAGCTCGAGCAGCGCGTTGAGGTAGAGGTGCGTGTCGGCCGAGATCCGCCCGGCCGTCTCCTGCGCGTCCAACCAGGAAACGAGCTGCACCAGGTGCCCGCGGAAATAGAGCGCCTCGATCGTCGCGTGCTGCGCTTCCGTGATGGCGCCGCCCTCGACGAGACCGTGCAGATGGCTCTCGATCGCATCGGGGCTTTCGTCGTGGGCCCACGCCAGCGAGCCCGGAAGAGCGAGCACGAGGGCGAGCACGGCCGCCGCGAGGACGCCGGCTTGCTTTCTTCCGAGGGTCGGCGAATCGTTCATCGAGGCCTCCTTGCAGCTTAGGAGTGCTTCCGGCGAGCGAAAAGCGGCTGGGGCCACAAATTCTATCTCCGCGCCCGCGGCCAGAGGTGGGGGCGCGAGACGTGCGGGTTGCCTTGCACCGCGAAGCGGAGCGGCCAGGCGGCGGCCTCGCCGGAGGAGTCGACGCCGATGCGCGGGCCGACCGCGACCTCGGCGTCCGGCACCGGCTCGCCGGCGGCGATCCAGAGCGGCGGCCGGCCGAGCGGCGCGCCGTCGAGCGCGCGGTCGATGGCGAGCGCCTGGCAGAGCCGGCCGGGGCCGCCGGCGAGGTCGCCGGGGCGCGGCGCCCGCGCCAGGCCGCGCAGCACGCGCATCCGCTCCTCCCCCGCCACCGGCTCGCCGCCGCGGATCAGCACCGCGCTGCCCACCCCCGCCGCGCCGGTCACCGCGTTCAGGCACCAGTACATGCCGTAGATGAAGTAGACGTAGGCGAACCCGCCGGCGCGGTAGAGGCTCTCGTTGCGCGGCGTCCGCCGCCCGCCGAAAGCGTGGCTGGCGCGGTCGGGGGCACCGAGGTAGGCCTCGGTCTCGACCAGCCGCAGCACCAGCCGCTCGCCGTCCAGCTCGCGCACCAGGTGCCGACCGAGAAGGTCGCGCGCCACCTCCTCGGCCGGGCGGCGGTAGAAGGCGGCGGGAAGCGGGCGAAGGGGAACGACCGTGCCGTCAGGCGAACGGGTCGACGACATCGACGCCTGCGTTTTCGAAGTCCCGGCGATTGCGGGTCGCCATGGCGAGGCCGTGCAACAGCGCTGTGGCGGCGATCATGCTGTCCTTGATCGGCATGGCCCGCCCCGCGGCGCGAAGATCGGCGAGGAGCTTCGCCCACCGCAGGCCGGTGGCGGCCTCCCAGGGCAGGCAGAGGATCCGGCTCGCGCCGGTCTCGAACCAGCGCTCCAGCCGCTGGCGGCGCCGGCCTGCCGGCAGCAGGTGGATGCCGAAGCGGATTTCGCCCAGGACGATGGGATCGACGGCGATCTCGCTCTCGTGCTGCCGCAGCCACCCGACGACCCGCGGCGAGGGCGCCGGCCGGGTAGGCTCGCTGAGCAGGTTGGCGTCGGCGAGATACCTCACAGCTCGTCGGTGGACTCCGACTCAACGGGCACAAAGAACCCCTTTTCGGGACAGGCGAGCAGCCAGTCCACCAGGCCGGCGTTGGGCGGCGGCGCCTGGCGCAGCAGCCGGTACTCGCCGCCGCCGAGGCGCTCGATCTCGAACTGCTCGCCCGGCTCGATGCGATCCTGGTGCCGGATCTCGGCCGGGATGACAATCTGCCCCTTCGATGAGACCGTCGTGACCATGGTCGTAAGATACTGTCTTACCCGAGCCTCGTCAAGGCCGACTCAAGGGCGCCGAGGCACGAGCGGAGGGCGCTGGCGACACGGGGCGCGACGATAGCAAGCGCTAGAATCCGCCGGTGCCCGAGCCCGCCGCGCTGACCGCCGCCGCGCCGCCCTTCCCCGCGCTCTTCGCCGAGCTGCCCGAGCCGCTCGCGGCGCGCTTCGATCCGGCGGCGCCGTGGGCGCTCCTCGGCGAGCCTCTCGACGCCCTCTTCGCGGCGCTGCCGGACGACGACGTCCAGGTCCGCCTGCCGCCGGACGTCCACCTCGCCGGCAACAAGATCGTCATCGAGCGCGGCGTGCGCCTCCATCCCGGCGCGGTGATCGAAGGGCCGGTCTTCATCGGCCGCGGCACCGAGGTCCGTCCCGGCGCCTACGTCCGGGGCGGCGCCTGGATCGGCGAGGACTGCGTCGTCGGCGCCAACGTCGAGATCAAGCGCGCCATCCTCCTCGCCCACGCCAAGGTGCCGCACCTGAGCTACGTCGGCGACTCGGTGCTCGGCGCCGGCGTCAACCTCGGGGCTGGCACCGTCCTCTCCAACTTCCGCCACGACGGCGGCGAGATCCGCATCCCCCTGCCCGGCGGCGGATGGCTCGCCACCGGCCGGCGGAAGCTCGGCGCGGTGCTCGGCGACGGCGTCTTGACCGGCTGCAACTGCGTCCTCCACCCGGGGTGCGTCGTCGGGCGCGGGACCCAGATCTACCCGGGCGTGCAGCTCCGCCCCGGCCTCTACCCGGAGCGCAGCATCGTCAAGCTCCGCCAGGAGCTGGAGGTGGTGCCGCTCTCGACTTGATGAGCGAGCCCCGCCAGCCCCGCCTGCCCGGGGCGCCCGGACCCGAGCCCGACACCGCCCTCCTCGAAGGGGTCCTCGAGCGGGTCGTCTTCGCCAATCCCGAGACCGGCTGGAGCGTCGTGCGGCTGGCGGTGCCGGGCGAGCGCGAGCTGGTCACCGCGGTCGGCAACCTGCTCGCCGTGCAGCCCGGGGAGAGCCTGCGGCTGACGGGCCGCTGGGAGCAGGACGCCCGCCACGGCCGGCAGTTCCGCGTCACCTCCTACCAGACCGTCACCCCCGCGACCGTCGTCGGCATCGAGCGCTACCTCGGCTCGGGCCTGGTGCGCGGCATCGGCAAGGGGCTCGCCAAGCGCCTGGTCGAGCGCTTCGGCATGGAGACGCTGGCGGTCATCGAGACCAACCCCGAGCGGCTCGCCGAGGTGTCGGGGATCGGCCGCAAGCGCAGCGGCGAGATCCGGCGCGCCTTCCGCGAGCAGCGCGGCATCCAGGAGCTGATGGTGTTCCTGCAGTCGCACGGCGTCGCCACCGGCCTCGCGGTCAAGATCCACAAGCGCTACGGCGAGGAGGCGATGGCGGTGGTGCGCGAGAGCCCCTTCCGCCTGGCGGTCGAGGTCTTCGGCATCGGCTTCCGCAGCGCCGACCGGATCGCCGCCGCGATGGGGCTGCCGAAGGACGCGCCGCAGCGGGTCGAGGCCGCCCACCTCCACCTCCTGGGCGAAGCGGCCGAGCGCGGCCACTGCTTCCTGCCGCGGGCGGCGCTCCTGGAGGAAGCCGTGGCGCTCCTCGGCGTCGAGCCGGGGCGGGTCGAGGCGGGGCTGGCGACGCTCGCCGCGGCCGGCGAGGCGATCGTCGAGCCGCTGCCAGAGGGTACGGCGGCGGTCTATCTCCCGACTCTATATACCGCCGAGCGCGAGATCGCCGAGCGCGTCGCCGCCCTCGCCGCCACGCCGGCGCCGCCCCTGGCGCTCGACGTCGAGCGCGCCCTCGCCTGGCTCGAGCAGCGCGAGAAGGTCGCCCTCGCCTCCGAGCAGCGCGAGGCGATCCGGCTCGGGCTGACGCGCAAGGTGCTGGTGGTGACCGGCGGCCCGGGGACCGGCAAGACGACGCTGGTGCGCGGCATCGTCGAGGTGCTCGAGCGCAAGGGGCTGCGCGTCCTCCTCGCCGCCCCCACCGGCCGCGCCGCCAAGCGGCTGGCCGAGGCGACTGGGCACGAGGCCGCCACCCTCCACCGGCTGCTCGAGTGGAACGCCCGGAGCCGCGGCTTCGAGCGCCACCGCGACCGCCCGCTCGACGGCGATCTCGCGATCGTCGACGAGGCCTCGATGCTCGACGCACCGCTCGCCGCCCACCTCCTGCGCGCGCTGCCGGACGCCGCGCGGCTGGTTCTCGTCGGCGACGTCGATCAGCTCCCATCGGTCGGCCCCGGGCGGGTGCTCGCCGACCTCATTCGCTCGGGCGCCGTCGAGGTGGCGCGCCTGCAGACCATCTTCCGCCAGGCGGAGAGGAGCCTCATCGTCACCAACGCCCACCGCGTGCGGCGCGGCGAGATGCCGCTGCTCGAGCCGCTGGCGGGGGAGCACGGCGAGGCCGACTTCTTCTTCGTCGAGAAGGAGACGCCGGAGGAGGTGCTGGAGGCGCTGCGCGAGCTCCTCGCCCGCCGCATCCCGCAGCGCTTCGGCTTCGACCCGGTCGAGGAGGTGCAGGTGCTGACGCCGATGAACCGCGGCCTCCTCGGCACCGCGAGCTTGAACGGCGTGCTGCGCGAGCTGCTCAACCCGGTGCGCGGCGAGGCGGCGGTGTCGTCGCGCGGCGGCTTCCGTGCCGGCGACAAGGTGATGCAGGTGCGGAACAACTACGACCTGGAGGTCTTCAACGGCGACCTCGGGCGGGTGGCGGAAATCGACGAGGCGGAGCAGCGCGTGGTCGTCAGCTTCGACGGGCGGCGGGTCGCCTACGACCCCGCCGCCCTCGACGAGCTGGCGCTGGCCTACGCCTGCTCGATCCACAAGTCGCAGGGCAGCGAGTACCCCTGCGTCGTCGTGCCGCTGCACACCCAGCACTACGTCATGCTGCAGCGCAACCTCCTCTACACCGCCCTGACCCGCGCCCGCCGGCTGGCCGTCCTCGTCGGCGAGAAGCGGGCGCTGCGCGTCGCCGTCGGCAACGCCCGCACCCGCGCCCGGCACACCCGCCTGGCGGAGCGACTGGCGAGCGGCGGGCCGCGCTAGGCCCGCCGCTCCCGGCTACTGCTCGCCTTGCGGCGTGAGGGTCCCAGCGATCTGGGTCGTGTTGCCCAGGATCCGGTTGTTCTGCCACGAGACCATCGAACCGCCGTTGTTGTTGACCCCGGTCGCGTTGTCGAAGATCAGCATGTTGCTGATGCGGACGATCGACCCGATGCCGTCGGCGATGACGCCGTTGGTGCCGTTGTGGGTCGTGGGACTGTCGTCCAGGGCGAGGACGGCCGTAGTGCCCGTGTTCGAGAAGGCGGAGTAGCCGTGAAGGGTGTTGCCGGAGGCGACGCCCTGCGTCACCGTCGCGTTGCCCCTCGCTTCCACCGTCAGGCCGAAGCGGTTGCCCTGCAGCCGGGTGTTGTGGATCTGGGCCTTCGCCGTGCCGGTTGCCGTCGGCTTGATCAGGATGCCGCCGCCGACCGAGCCGGCGCCGTTGTCGGTGATGAGCGTGTCGTCGACGAAGAGCTTGGAGTTGCCGGAGGGCTCGAAGTCGATGCCGTGCTGGGCGAAGTTGCGGATGACGCAGTCCTGGACGTGCAACGACCCGCCGGCCAGGAAGCGGATGCCGTTGAGGCCGTTGTTGAAGCCTTCGATGTCCAGGCCCTTGAGCGTGATGACGTCGTTCACCCCGGCGTTGACGATGACGCCGTTGACCAGCGACGCCAGGATCCCGGCGACGTCGCCGTCGCCGAGGATCGTGATCGACTTGGTAATGGTCACCGCGCCGAAGCCGCCGGGGTCGAGGACGTTGATCTCGCCGTGTGCGGCGGTCTTCGAGATCGCGCCGGCGAAGGTCTTGCACGGCGCGGTGCGGCTGCACGGGTTGGCGTCGTTGCCGACGCCGGAGACCCAGGTCCGCGACGCCTGGGCCTGAGCGCTCGAGCTCACCGCCAGAGAGACGGCGACGGCGAGGATCGTGTGGATCGTGAGCTTCGTGATTCTCATCGTTGGCTCTTCCTCCAATGGCTCCGAGACTGAATCGCCTCGGCGGGGGTTCCCTTACCTACTAGATCGGAAACCGCGGAGGAAAGACGACAGGCGGAACGGGAATCAGCCGCCGGCCGGGGGGCGATAGGGGACGGCCTTCTCCGGCAAGCCCCAGGCTTCGTAGAGCGCCGCCAGGCGGGCGCGCGTCGCCGTGGCGTCGCGGCCCTGCGGGCCGGGGATGTCGTCGAGGACGCCGTGCGCCGCGAGCAGCAAGGACTCGGCCGCGGCGTACCGCCCGAGCGCCGTGAGACATGCGCCGAGGAGGCTCTCGACCGAGCCGATGCGCCAGTCGCCCTCCGGATAGGCCCGGCGGCGGATCGCGAGCGCCTGCCGCAGGAGGGGCTCGGCCGCGCGCGCATCCCCTTGCGCCAGGCGGACGCGGCCCAAGTTGCCGAGGTAGACCGCGACGAGGGGGTGGTCGTCACCGAGGGCGGGGCGGGCGATGCGCAACGCCTCCGCGAGCACGGCGGCCGCCTCCTCGTGTTTCCCCTGCTCGCGCAGCGCGTGGGCAAGGTTGTTGAGCTTGGGGGTGATGTCCGGGTGATCCGCGCCCAGGGCCTGCCGGGCGATCGCCAGGGACCGGCGGCTCAGCTTTTCGGCCCCGGCGTACTCGCCGCGGTCGAAGAGGACCAGCGCCAGGTTCGAGAGCGCGGTGCCCACGTCCGGATGGTCCTCGCCGAGCGCCGCGCGGCTGGTGGCGAGGGTCTGGCGGAAGAGCCGCTCGGCCTCGGCGAGGTCGCCCATCTGCCAGCGCAGCAACGCCAGATCGCTCATGCTGGTGGCGGTGTCCTGGTGCCGGTCGCCCAGCGCCTTGCGCCGGATCCTCAACGCCTGCCGGAACAGGGGCTCGGCGCGGTCGTTCGCGCCCCGGTCGCTGTAGACGCGGCCGAGCTCCACGAGGGTCACGGCGACGTCCGCGTGCTCCTCGCCGAGCAGCCGGCGCCGCATGGCGAGCGCCTCCTCCAGCAGCGGCGCCGCGGCGGCGTAGTCCCCCTTCTGTCCGAGCAGCGCGCCGAGGTCGTTGAGGCTCTGGGCCACCCGCGCGTGCTCGGGGCCGGCGATCCGGCGGCCGAGGGACAGCGCCTGCTCGAGGAGCGGCTGCGCCCGGTCGTGGTCCCCCAGGCGCTGGTACACCCGGCCGATCACCGTCAGCATCTCGGCCTGGAGCTCGGGCTGGTCGGCGAGCTCCTTGCGGATGCGATCGGCCCCGGCGTCGAGCACGCCGCGCACGGTGGGCTCCCGCGTCTCGCTGCTGTAAGGGTCGGCGCTGGTCAGGAGCCCGGTCAGGAGCTCGCTCACCTTCGCCGCCTTCTCCGCCTCCAGACGCGCCCGGTCCCGCTCGGCCGCCAGGCGGCTGGTATAGAAGCCGACCAGCCCGACGAGGAGCACGGTCACCGCTGCGGCCGTGGCCACGCCCGCCGCGTGCCGCCGCACGAACTTGGCGGCGCGGTAGGCGAACGAGTCCGGCCGCGCGCCGATCGGCTGGTGGTCGAGGTAACGCCGCAGGTCGTCCGCGAGGGCGGTGACCGAGGCGTAGCGGTCCGCCGGGCGCTTCTTGAGCGCCTTGGCGACGATCGTCTCGAGGTCGCCGCGGAGGAGACGGCGCAGCCGCTCCGGGGTGGTGGCGCGCCGCGCGGCCTTGTCGGTCAGCGTCTCGAGCGGCTCGGTGCGGGTGTCGGAGACGACTTCGGAGAGGCGCTGCGGCTGGGTGTCGAGGATGGCCTTGAGCAGCTCGGCCGGCGAGCGCAAGGCCGGCGCGGTCGGATGTCGCCCGGTGAGCAGCAGGTAGAGCAGAGTGCCCAGGCCATAGACGTCGGTGGCGGTGGTGATCGCCCCGCCGGTCACCTGCTCGGGAGCGGCGTACTCGGGGGTGAAGGCGCGGCCGGCCTCGCGGGTGAGCGCCGTCGGCTCGCTGGTGACGGTGTCCGCCTCGAGCAGCTTGGCGATGCCGAAGTCGAGGAGCTTCACCGCGCCGGCGGTCGAGACCAGCACGTTCGAGGGCTTGATGTCCCGGTGCACGATGAGGTTGGCGTGCGCCTGGGCGACGGCGGCCAGCACGTCCAGGAAGAGGCGCAGGCGCGCCTCGACGCTCAGCTCCCGGGCGTCGCAGTAGCGGTCGATGGGCTCGCCCTCGACGTGCTCGAGCACGAGGTACGGCTGGCCGCTCGGCGACACGCCGGCGTCGAGGAGCCGCGCGATGTGGGGATGGCTGAGCCGCGCCAGGATGCTGCCTTCGCGCCGGAAGCGCTCCTCGCCGGCCAGGCCGACCAGCTCGGCGTTGAGCAGCTTGACCGCCGCCGACCCCTCGAAGCGGCCGTCGCTGCGCCGCGCGAGCCAGACGCTTCCCATGCCGCCGCGGCCGATCGAAGAGACGAGGGTCCAGGGGCCGATCGTCTGGCCGGCCAGGGAGGCGAACAACGGCAGGGACGGCCCGCCGCCCTCGAGGAAGCGCTCGCGGCCGATCGCGGTCGCCTCGTCGAGCAGCGTCTCCAGCTCCGCGGCGAGGGCGGGGTCTGCGGCGCGCTGGGAGCCGAGCCAGGCGGCGCGCTCGTCGCCGCTCATCTCCAGCGCCCGGTCGAGAAGCGGGCTGAGGGCCTGCCAGCGGTCCCTGTTCATGCCAGCTTCGCGTCCCGCAGCGAGCGGTGGAGGTAGATGCGGGCCTTGTCCCAGTGCCGCTGCACGGTGCGCTCCGTGACGCTCTGCATCTCGGCGATCTCGAGCAGGGTGAAGCCGCAGAAGAACTTGAGGTCGACGACCTGCGCCAGGGCCGGCTCGACGGCGGCCAGCTCGTCGAGGGCGTCGCTCAAGCGGGCCAGCTCCTCGCCGTCGGCCTGCCGCTCGACGGCAGCGCTCGTCAAGGAGGTGAACTCGAACCCGCCGCCGCGCTTCTGCGCCTGGCGGCGGCGCGCGTAGTCGATGATCAGGCCGCGCATGACCCGCGCCGCGTAGGCCATGAACCGGCTGCGGTCGGGGAAGGCCAGGCGCTCGCGGCGGGAGATGTCGAGGTAGGCCTCGTGCAGCAGGCTCGTCGCGCCGAGGGTCGCCGCCGGCCCGCCGCGGGCCAACTCGTGTCTCGCCAGCCGGTGCAGCTCCGAGTACAGGGCGGCGAAGAGCGCATCCGGGGCGGACGAGTCGCCGGCCTCGGCGGCCGTGATGAGGGACGAGAGGCTCGTTTCCACGCAAGGCCTCGACCGAGGGAGACGCGCCGGACCATGCGTAGGCTACTGCCCTCGCGAACGCCGGGGCAATGCGCCGGAACGAGAAGGGGCGGCCCCGGTGGGACCGCCCCCTGTCACTTCGGTTGGTGCGAAATCTCGACGTTACCGCCCGGGCTCCCCCTCCGGCCAGGCCGGCTCGGCCGGCGGCAGGGCGGTCGTCCCCGGCGAGGTGCCGTAGTCGGGGCCGTACTCCGGCCCCGGCTCGGGAGCGGGCGGCGGGGGCGGCGGCG
>DASWHY010000560.1:0-11899 GCA_036397955.1 Thermoanaerobaculia bacterium
CCCCCCCCCCCCCCCCCCCCCGGGGCTGGGTGGGGGCCGTGATCCCTACTTTTACTCCTACTCCGTCTCCGTCTCGTCTTCCTCTTCTTCTTCGCCCTCTTCCGGCTCCTCGATCCCGAGCAGCACCACCGTCACGTTGTCGAACCCCCCCCGCGCGTTCGCATCCGCCACCAGCCCGCGGCAAGCCTCCTCCAACGTCCGCCCCTTCCCCAACCGCTCCTTGATGTCCTTGTCCCCCAGCATCGTCGTCAACCCGTCCGAACAGAGCAGATAGAGATCCCCCGCCTGCACCTCCACCTCCCGCACGTCCACCACCACCTCACTCTCCCCGCCCAGCGCCCGCGTCACCACGTTCTTCAGCGGATGCGCCCGCGCCTGCTCCTTCGACAGAAACCCCGCCACCACCTGTTCGTGCACCCAGGTGTGGTCCTGCGTCAGCTGATCCAGCGTGCCGTTGCGGAAGCGGTACGCCCGGCTGTCCCCGACGTGCGCCACCGCCGCCACCGAGCCGCGGAGGAAAAACCCCACCACCGTCGTCCCCATCCCGTGCAGACTGCGGTCGTCGCGAATCGCCCGCAGCACCTTGTCGTGCGCCAGGCGCACCGCCGTCTTGAGCAGGTTCGAGTGCCGCAGCAGGCGCGAGTCGTAGACGAACGGCCAGGTCGTGTCGTGGTCGAGCGACTTGTCGATGAAATCGCGGATCGCGTCCACCGCGATCTGCGCCGCCACCTCGCCGTGGCTGTGCCCCCCCATGCCGTCGGCCACCACGAAGAGGCCGCGCGGGTGGTCGAGCCCGAACGTGTCCTCGTTGTGGGCCCGCGCCAGCCCCACGTCCGAGACGCCGCAGGCGCGCACCCGCATCAGCCGGTCTTCCCGGAGCGGCCGGTCCGCCGCGCCCGCTTGCGCAGCGCCTCCAGCGCCGCGCGCAGCGCCGGGTCTTCATCCCCCCATTCCAACGCCTGCTCGTAGTAGCGCTCGGCGTCCGCCGCCTGCCCGCACAGCTCGGCGATGCGGCCGGCCAGCTTGAAGTACGCGGGGTTCATCGGCTCCAGCTCGCAGGCCCGGACGATCGCGGCGAGCGCCCGCGCGTGCCAGCGGCTCTGCTGGCTGCAGGCGAGGGCCAGGTGGTGCCACGCCTTGGCGTTCGCCGGCTCGGCCTGCGTGGCGCGGTCGAAGTTCTCCGCCGCCTCGAGGAAGCTGCGCTCCTTGTAGGCCTTGACGCCGCGCTGCATGAACATGCGCCCGACCTGGCGGGGGTCGGCGGACTGCTCCTGCGGCCGCGCCAGCTCGAGGTCGTGCTGGCGGCGCCGCTCGGCGTCGCCGAGGACGTTGGCCGCCTGGGTGATCTCCTGAAACTCCACCTCCGCCGCCGCCTTCCGCTCTCCCTGGAAGCGATCGGGGTGGCACTCGCGCGCGAGCTCGCGGAAGCGCTGCCGGATCTGCTCCTCGGTGGCCGTGCGCTGCAGGCCGAGGACGGCGTAGAAATCACTGCGCATAGATCGTGGGGGTTACTGTTGCCTCATTGTATACAAGCGCTGGGCGGCCGCGCGCACGGGCGCCGTGGTGTTGCGGTTGCGGGAGAGATCGCGCAGGTCGCGGATGTTGAGGCGCCCGACCAGCCGGAGCGCCAGTCCCGTCGGGGTGCGCGGGTTCTGCACCAAAGCCTTGAGGATCGGGTACTTGGCGATCCACTCCCGCCGCCGCCCGATCTCCATCAGCACCTCCTCGGGGACCAGGCGGTTGTTGGCGATCGACTCGATCTCCGGCTCGTCGAGGGTGTTGTGCTCCATCACCGCCAGGGCCACCAGCGGGTTGGTGTCGCGGATCAGGAAGTTGCGCAGGATGCGGGTGGCGCCGCGCGCCAGCTTCAGCCGCGCCGGAATCGGCAGGTTACGGATCTCCCACTCGGTGAGGCCGGTGGCGCCCGCGGGCTCCGCCTCCTCGGCCGCCGCCGCGGCGGCGGCCGCCGCCGCGGCCTCCTGCGCCGCCTCCTCGGCCGCGGCCGCCGCCGCGGGGCTAGGCGGCAGGAGGTGCTCGCGGTACTCGTCGATGCGCCGCCGGGCGTACGGGGTGAGCCGGGGGTTCTCCTCCAGCGCCTCGAGGATCGCCGGCAGCTCGCGGATCGCGTCCTGGCGCAGCAGGAGAACCTCCTGCAGCTCCGGCCCGCAGCGCCGGGCGAGGGCGGCGAGGAGCGGGCGCGGGACGTCGCGCCGGCGCACGATGCTCTCGAGGATCTCGAAGCCGGCGGCGCGCTCGGCGAACCAGGCCAGCGTGTCCGCATCCGCCGCCTCGGCGAGGAACGAGGCGGCGAGGCGCGGATCGAGCCGGGCGAGGGCATCGGCCGCGGCGCCGGCGAGCTCGGCGTCGCCGCCGCGCGCCAGGGCGACCTGGAGCGGGATCAGCTTTTCGGGAGGGAGCGGGAGGAGGCCCGCCGCCGCCAGCCGCCGGAGGTGCGGTTCCCCGCCCGCCCGCACCCGCTCGACGAGGGAGGCCTGGCTGTCGGCGGGCCCGGTCACTGCGGCGGGCGCGCGGCGGGTGCGGCAGCGGCGGCGCCGCCGCCGAGGCGCCGCGCCATCTCGAGGTCGATCACCAGGTCCTTGACCCGGCTGTCGTTCGGCCCCCACAGCCGGAGCGGCTGGCCGTTGAGCTGCGCCTGCACGCCTTTGGCGTTGCCGAGCTCGAGCTGGATAGCTTGCTGCGCCTGGAGCTGGAGCGACTCACCCTGCACCCGCAGCTCGGCGATCCGCCGGGTGCCGTCGATGGTCAGCTCCACCCAGCACTCCTCGACGAAGTCGAGCGTCAGCTCGATCGGCGCCCGCGGCCCCTCGGCGGGCGGCGGCGGGGGCGCCGTCGTGGTGCGCGCGGTGGCCGGGGCGGCGATCGGCGGCGGCTGCTCGGCGGCCGTGCGCTCGCGCCGCCGCTCCGCCCAGTAGGCGAGCACCGCCACCAGGCCGAGCAGGAGCAGCGCCGTCAGCGCCAGCAGCAGCATCTGCACGACGCTCCGCCCCCGGCCGCTCCGCTCGCGCGCCACGACCGGCTCGGCGTCGCCGGCCGGCGGCTGGTGGACGGCCAGGAAGTGGTTCACCACCTCGTCCGGAGAGAGTCCCACGTGGCGGGCGTACTCGCGCAGGAACCCCTTGGCGAAGATCGGCGCCGGCAGGATGTCGAAGCGGTCCTCCTCCATCGCTTCGAGGTAGCGGAGGCTGATCTTGGTGCGCTCGGCGATGTCGCGCAGCTCGACGCCGCGCATCTCGCGCTGGCGGCGCAGCCAGGTGCCGAAGGAGACCGGTTCGGCGTCCACGTCCTTGCCCCAGGGCGGTGGCCGGTTCTCGAACCTGGAGGTGTCGCTCGGCACGCGGACCTCCACTCTATGTACCCCTTCCCCCGGGGTCAAACGGCGATTTGTTATCTTGCCGCTCCGCCATGACGCTTCCCCGCGCCATCCAGAGCAGCCTCGCGCGCGCCGACTACGCGGCGATCGAGGACGACTGGCTGCTGCGGCTGGGCCAGGAGCCGGCCGACCTCGACTATTTCGTCGGCGTGGCGCGGGCGCTGGTCGGCACCGCCGAGGAGGAGCGCGCCCGCTTCCTGCTCGAGATGCTCGACGAGCAGCTCAAGGAGCACGGCGCCTGGCGCCCGCGGCTCAAGCTCCTCGAGCGCGCCGGCAGCATCCTCTTCCCGCCCGAAGGGCTCCACCCGGCGATCGTCGAGACCCTGGAGCGGCTGCACGGCGACCGCCCCAGCTTCCGCGGCCTCGCCGAGACGGTCGGGCTCCAGCGCGCCACCCACGACATCCCGAAGAGCTGGGAGAAGGTCGAGCGGTTGGAGACCCTCCTCGCCTTCGACGTCGGGTCGGTGGTGACGATGGAGGGGAAGGGTGCCGGCCGGGTCGTCGAGGTGAACCTCGGCCTCGAGAGCTTCAAGGTGGCGTTCGAGCGCCAGACCCTCGCCGTCGGCTTCAAGGCGGCGCCCAAGCTGCTCAAGCCGCTGCCGCGGGAGCACGTGCTGCGGCGCAAGCTGGAGGAGCCCGAGACGCTCGCCGCGTTGGCGCCGCCGGAGCTGCTGCGGGTCACCCTCCAGAGCCACGACCGGCCGTTCACCGCCGGCGAGGTGCGCGAGGCGCTGGCCGGCATCGTGCCGGAAGCGCAGTGGACCTCCTGGTGGGCGGCGGCGCGCAAGCACCCGCAGGTGGTGGTGGCGGGCGCCGGCCGCCAGACCTACCGCTGGGCGGAGTCGAGCGGCGACGCCCAGACCGCGGCCTGGAGCGGCTTCGCGGCGGCCGAGCCGCGGCGGCAGCTCGAGCTGCTGCGCCGCGAGGGGGCGCGCGACCCCGAGCTGCGCCGCCGCATGGCCGAGCAGCTGACGGCGCTCGGCGACGAGGTGGCGGCGGGAGACCCCGGCCTCGCCTTCGAGATCTGGTTCGCGCTCGAGCGGAGCGGCGGCGCACCCGAGGGAGTGCCCTGGGCGCCGGAGACGGTGCTCGCGGGCTCCGGGGACCTGAAGCGCCTCCTCAGCGGCATCCAGGACCGGCTGCTGCGCGAGCGCGCCTACGTGATGGTCCGCGAGCGGCGGCAGGACTGGCCGGCGGTCTGGCGCGAGGCGCTCGGCAGCGAGACCGACCCGCGCGCCCTCGATCTCCTCGCCGACGGCCTGGCGCAGTCCGGGGACCCCGCCGCCGCCCGCGAGCGGGAGCGCTTCTTCGACGCCCTCGTCACCCAGCCGCACAAGCAGCCGGCCGCTTTCACCTGGCTGGCCGAGCGGGCGGCGCGCGACGAAGCGCTGCGCGCGCGCAACCCGCTCCGCCTGCTGCAGCAGGTCCTCGCCGCGATGACCCGCGACGAGTTCGCACCCTTCCGCACCCGGCTGGCCGTCCTCGCCGACTCGGGGTCCACCCTGCCGCGACTCCTCCAGCACCTGACGGCGGAGCAGGCGCCGCAGGCCGAGGACGCCGTGCACCGCGCCCCCATGCTCCAGCCCTACCAACGGGAGCAGCTCACCAACGCCATCCAGCTCCGCTTCCCGGCGCTGCGCAAGGAGACCGCCGTCCCGCTCTACGCCACGCGCGCGGCGATCGAGGCCAAGAGCGCCGAGCTGCAGCGGCTGATGGCGGTCGACATCCCCGCCAACCGCAAGGCGATCGAGGAGGCCCGCGCTTTGGGCGACCTGCGCGAGAACTTCGAGTACAAGGCCGCCCGCCAGCGCCACGAGTACCTGAACTCGCGGGCCGCGACGCTCAACGCTGAGCTGGCGCGCGTCCGCCCGATCGACGTGCCGCCGGGGGAGGCCGCGGAGGTGCGCATCGGCACCCGCGTGCGGCTCGACGGCGGGCGCCTCCTCACCATCCTCGGCCCCTGGGAGAGCCGGCCCGAGGACGACGTCATCTCCTACGAGTCCGACCTGGCGAAGGAGCTCCTCGGCCGCAAGGCCGGCGACGAAGTGAGCCTGGCCGGCACCCCCTACCGCATCGAGTCCATCGAGCCGTACGACGTCTGATCGCCGAAAACGCCCGGGACGTGGCCCGGGCGCTACGGGTCCGCTTGACAGGCATTGTGGACTGCTGTACTACTACAGCAGTACACCGATGCCGCTCCTCCGCGTCGATCCCGCCGACCCACGCCCGATCTGGCGCCAGATCGAGGAGGGGGTGCAGAACCTCGTCGCCGCCCGGCGGCTCGCCCCCGGCGATCCCGTCCCCTCCGTCCGCGACCTGGCGCGCGAGCTCCAGGTCAACCCCGGCACGGTCGCCAAGGCCTACCAGCGGCTGGTGGACGGCGGGGTCCTGGCGGTGCGGCGCGGCGAAGGCACCTACGTCGCCGAGGCGCCCGCCGAGACGACCGACGGCCAGCGGGCGCGGCGCCTCGGCGAGGGAGCGGCCCGCTACGCCAGCGTCGCCGCGACTCTCGGTGCCACGCGCGGCGAAGCGGTCGAACGCCTGCGCGAGGCCTGGACCACACTCGAGCGAGGGAGCTGAGCATGGCTGCGATCGAGCTGCGCGATCTCGGAGTGCGCTACGGCCGCCGCACCGCGGTGGCCGGTGTCTCGCTGGCGGTGCCGGAGCGAGAGGTCTGCGCGGTCCTGGGGCGGAACGGCGCGGGCAAGACCTCGCTCGTCCGCTGCCTCCTCGGCCAGCAGCGGCCGAGCGCCGGCGAGGTCCGGCTGCTCGGCGAGGACCCCTGGCGGGCGCGGGCGCGGCTGATGGACCGGGTCGGCGTCGTGCCGGAGGTGCCGGACGCCCCGCCCGGCCTCAGCGCCAAGGAGCTCTCGACCCTCCTCCGCCGCGTCCACCGCCGCTGGGACGACGCCGCCGTGCGCGCGCGGCTGGACCGCTTCGGCGTACCGCTCGGCCAGCCCTTCGGGCGCCTCTCGCGCGGCCAGAAGACCCTCGTCCAGCTCGCTCTCGCGCTCGGCCACGAGCCCGACCTCCTGGTGCTCGACGACCCCACGCTCGGCCTCGACGCCCTCGCCCGCCGCGCCGTGCTCGAGGAGCTGGTCGGCGAGCTCGCCGACCGCGGCGTCACGGTGTTCTTGACCACCCACGACTTGACGGGGGTCGAACGGATCGCCGACCGCGTCGCGGTCTTGCGCGAGGGGCGGCTCCTGCTCGCCGAGGAGCTCGAGCCGCTCAAGGAGCGCTACCGCCGGCGCGCCGCCTCGCCGCTCGAGGTGGTGCCGCTCACCCTCGAAGAGATCTTCGTCTCGCTCCACGACACGCCCGCGGAGGCCTTCCCATGACCCCCGTCCTCGCCCTCGCCGCCTCCGACCTGCGCCAGCGGCGGTTGCTGCTCGCCGCCTCGGCCCTGCTGGGCCTCTTCGCACTGGGGGCTCCTCTCCTCCCTTCCCTGCCCGCAGGACAACCCGGCGAGCTGCGGGCGGCGACGGCGCTCCTCCTCCTCGCGGTCTGGACGCCGCTCCTGGCGCTGATCGCCGGCGCGACGGCGTTGGCCGGCGAGATGGCGGACCGGCGGCTCGGCTTCTACCTGGCGCGGCCGCTCTCCACCTGGAAGATCTGGGCGGGGAAGATGGGAGCGGCGGTGCTGCTGCCGCTGCTCGCGGGGGCGCTCGTCGTCCTGCCGGCGGCGCTCGCGGGAGATTTCCGGGCGACGCACGGCAGCGGCGGCGCCAAGGGCGGCTGGGCCGTCGGTCTCTGGCTGCTCACGATGTTGGGTCTGGTCCTTTTCGCGCACGCGGCGGCCATCGCGCTGCGCTCGCGGCGAGCCTGGCTGCTCCTCGATCTCGGCGCGTTGGCGGTCGCCGCCGTGCTCGTGAACCGGGCGCTATGGGTCTTCGTTCGCGAGCTGGTCCCGGATGCCGCCGGGGCCGGCGCGAGCGCGCTGGCTGCACTCGTCTTGGCGGCACTGCTCGCCGCCGGCGCCATCGCCGTCGACCGCGGGCGCGGCGAGCCGGCGGGGGCACACCGGGCGCTCTCCCTGACGCTCTGGCCCCCGGTGTTGGCCGGCGCGCTTGGCCTCCTTCTCTTCGCACGCTGGGTCGTCGACGCGCCGCTCGGGAGCGTCAAGGAGCCGCGGGTGTGGACGCCTGCGGGCGCCGGCACGTGGGTGACGGTGAGCGGCCGGGCGGCGCACCGCTTCGGCTACCAGCCAAGGTTCCTGTTCGACACGGCGAGCGGCCGCGCGGTCAAAACCGGTGTGGGATGGCCCTCCTGGCCGGTCTTTGCGGCGGACGCCTCACACGCGGTCTGGCTCACCCAGGCGAAAAAGTTTGCTCTCTCAGAGGTCTGGACTCTCGACTTGGCGCGCGAGGACGCGCATCCACAGCGCTCTCCGATCGAATTCACCGGTTGGCCGCAGTGGCTGGAGCTCTCACCCCGCGGCGGGCGGCTGGCTGTCCTCAGAAGGACCGCCTCCTCGTCTTCGGCGTCGGGGACGGGCGCCTCCTCGCCTCCGCGTGGCGCGATCCCCAGGCGACGGAGCAAAGGCTCCGCTTCACGACAGAAGGCCGCCTGCGGCTCGTCGAGAAGCACGGCGGAGCACAGCGAGCCTGGATCGACGTGCGGGACCTCGCGCTCGGCGGGGACCTCGAGCCGCGGCGCCGGATCGACGTCCCGAACGCACGCGTGCAGTGGGAGTTGAGCCGGGCGGGGGACCGGCTGCTCGTCCGGCAGCCGCCGAGCGCCTTGGGAGGCGCGGTCGCGATGTGGCTCTACGCTCTTCCCGCCGGCGAGCTGCTGGCGTCACTGCCGGCCGATCGAGAGCGGGTCGGGGCCTTCCTCGCCGACGGTCGCGTCGTGATGAGCGAACGGGCGGGAGAAGGACGGGCCCTCCGCCTCCTCGCCCGCGACGGCCGGGAGGAGCGGACGTTTCGGTTCCCCGGCGCCAAGCACCTTCGCCTCGGCGGGCAGCCTGGAGCTGACGATCTCCTGGTGGGCGCCGGCGTCGACGACCGCTGGACGGCCTACCGCCTCGACCTGCGCACCGGGCTCATCGCGGAGCTGGGCCGCGATCTCTTCCCCGCCGCGAACCCTGAGACCGCCGGCCCGGCCGCCCGCCTGTTCAGGACCGCGGACGGCTCCCTCGTCGAGATCGCCGAGGACGGCACGCGGCGCGTGGTCCTGCCGCCCCGCTGAGGTCTACTTCCCGCCGGCCCGCGCCTTGGCGGTCGAGGCGACCTGCGCCGGCGGCAGCTCCACCCGCTCGCCGTAGTAGACGAGGAGGCCGGCGACGATCGCCTCGGCCACCTTCTGGCGGTAGGCGCGGGTCTGGAGCAGGCGGCGGTCCTCCTCGTTGGCGAGGTTGCAGACCTCCAAGAGCGCCTTGGCGGGGACGACGTTGTAGCGCAGCACCGCCGGCACCCACTGGCTGCGCTCGCGGATGATCTTGTCGCGCACCGGCTTGAAGGGGTGGACCGCGAGCCCGCTGGCGGCGAAGGCGTCCACCACCCGCTGCGCCAGCTCGCGCGACAGGCCCTCGCTCTTCACCCGCTCCTCCCACGGGAACTCGACGCTCGGGCTCTCCTGCACCTCGCGGCGGGCGGTGTAGACGGCCGAGGACTTGCCGTAGCTCTCCTGGCGCATGCTGGCGGCGGGGATGTAGGCCATGACGCCGCGCAGCGAGGGGTGGAGCGAGTCGGCGTGGATCGAGAGGAAGACCACCTTCTCGGGGCCGGCGTCGGCGGTCAGCGCCCGGCGGTAGAGGCTGTTGGCGAGGTACCAGCGGAGGTTGACGCCCACCGTCGGGTCCTCGATCGGGTAAGGCGGCGTGGTGAGCACCGCGTGGCGGCGGGAGAACGGCAGCACGTCGGTCTCGTGGATCTGGAAGCTCTCGCCGTCGCGCGTGGTGAGCGCTACCTGCGCCGCGGTGTGCGCCTCGAGCAGGCGCTTGGCGCGCAGCACGATGTCGTAGACGTAGGTGCTCTCCCAGACCCCGGCCATCGTGGTCCCCGAGTCGCGGCCGCCGTGGCCGGCGTCGAGGATGACGGTGATGCCGGCGAGCCCCTTCGCCCGCACCTGGTTGCTGAAGCGGGCGCTGGCGGCCAGCTCGGCCTCGTACTCGCGCCGCCGCGGGTGCCCCTCGGGGAGGAACTCGGGGAGGAGGAGGTCGGCCGGGATCTTCACCCGGTAGCCGACGGGGATGTCGGTGACGTCGCGGATGCCGTTGCGCGCCGCGATCTCCGCCGCCAGCGCGTTGACGTCGGCGCCGAAGACGCGGCCGGTGAAACGCACGACGACGCTCGAGTAGAGCGCCTCGCCGGGACGCAGGCGGTAGACCGCGTACTCGCCGCCGGCGTCCTTGCCGAAGTGCAGGCGGTGCCCCTCGGCCGCCGGCAGCGCGGCGCGGAAGGCCGGCAGCAGCAGCTCCGCCGGGACGATCACCGAGGCGCCGCGCGCCAGGTCCTCGTCGCCGAGCTCGTTGTACTCGCGGATGGCGCGGAAGTTCTCGCCGTTGCCGGTGAACCAGCGCGCCAGGTGCCAGAGGCTCTCGCGCTGCAGCGGCCCGACGCCGCGCACGCTGTGGCGCCAGCCGTCGGCCTCGGCGGCGTCGCGCGCGAAGAGGCGCTGCACCGCCTTGAGCTGGACGTCGGGGGCGAGCAGCTCGAACGGCACCCGGTAGCGCACGCCGACCTGCAGCTCCTCGCCGCCGCCGTTGGCCTTGGCGACCAGCGGTGCACGCGCCGGGTCGCCGCACAGCCGGCGGGTGAAGGCGAGGAGCCCCTCGCCGCGGCGTGGGGAGGCCTCGAGGCGGATCGTATGGTCGTCGCCCAGGACGGCGGTGACGCCGTCCTCGAGCGGCGCGCGGAGCGGCCCGGCGGCCGCCGCTGCGAGCGGCAGGGCGAGAGCCGCGGCGAGCGCGACCAAGACCGCGTGCCGCCTGCGCATCGTCGCCACCGCCGTCGTTCCTCGGCTCAGCCGGCCGGCGCCCCGGCGGGTCCTGCCAGCGCCCTGTTGGGCGCGGGCTCGGCGCCGCGGAAGCCCGGCGCCACCCGCCACCCGGCCTCGCGCTCGAAGGCGCGCGCGGCGCGGAAGACCGTCGCCTCGTCGAAGGGGCGCCCCATGATCTGGAGCGACAGCGGCAGGCCCTCGTCGTCCGCGCCCGAAGGGACCGCGACCGCCGGCAGGCCGAGGAGGCTCGCCGGCGTGGTGAAGATGTCGGAGAGGTACATCGCCAGCGGGTCGTCCACCTTCTCGCCGAGCGCGAAGGCGCCGCTGGGCGCGGTCGGCGTCACCAGCAGGTCCACCGCCGCGAAGGCCGCCTCCACCTGCCGCCGCATCCCTTCGAGGACGCCGCGCGCCCGGCCGTAGTACGCCTCGTAGTAGCCGGAGGAGAGGGCGAAGGTGCCGAGCATGATCCGCCGCTTGACCTCGGCGCCGAACCCCTCGCTGCGGCTGCGCAGGTAGAGGTCGAGGAGGTTCTCCGCCTCGGCGGCGCGCCGGCCGTAGCGCACGCCGTCGAAGCGGGCGAGGTTGGCGGAGGCCTCGGAGGTGGCGATGACGTAGTAGACGGCGATCGCCGCGCCCAGGCTCGGCACCGAGACCTCCACCGGCTCGGCGCCGGCCCGCGCCAGCAGCGCCAGGGAGTCGCGCCAGTTGCGCCGCGCCGCGGCGGCGAGGCCGCCGGCGTCGACCTCGCGCAGGATGCCGACGCGCAGCCCGCGCACCCCCTCCTCGATCCCCGCCAGGTAGTCCTCGGCCGGGCGGGCGGCGCAGGTCGAGTCGCGCGGATCGGGGCCGGCGATGACCGAGAGGGCGAGGGCGGCGTCACGCACGTCGCGCGCCACCGGGCCGATCTGGTCGGTCGAGGAGGCGAAGGCGACGAGGCCGTAACGCGAGACGCGGCCCCAGGTCGGCTTGACACCGACGACACCGCACAGTGCCGCCGGCTGGCGCACCGAGCCGCCGGTGTCGGAGCCGAAGCCGAGCGCCGCGCTCCCCGCCGCCACCGCCGCCGCCGGGCCGCCGCTCGAGCCGCCGGGGACGCGCGCCAGGTGCCACGGGTTGCGCGTCTTGGCGTAGGCCGAGTTCTCGGTCGAGGAGCCCATCGCGAACTCGTCCATGTTGGCGCGGCCGAGGACGACCGCCCCTTCAGCGAGCAGGCGCTCGACGGCGGTCGCGGTGTAGGGCGCGACGTAGCCGGCGAGGATCTTCGAGCCGCAGGTGAGCGGCTTGCCGGCGAGGCTCAGGTTGTCCTTGAGGGCGACGGGCACGCCGGCGAGGCGCCCGGCCGGCTCGCCGGCGGCGAGGCGGCGGTCGAGCTCCGCCGCCGCCGCGCGCGCCTCCTCGTCGTAGACCGCGAGGTAGGCGGCGACCAGCGGCTCGACGCGCCCGGTGCGGTCGAGGGCGGAGCCCACGACCTCGGCGGCGGAGAGCTCGCGCGCGGCGACGCGCCGCGCGATCTCCTCGGCGCCCAGCTCCCAGGGCTCAGGCATCGCCGCCCCCCATGACCCC
>DASWHY010000561.1:0-4147 GCA_036397955.1 Thermoanaerobaculia bacterium
GGCGCGGCGGCCGCCGGCCGCGGTCAGGCCGTCGAGCGCGAGGTGCCAGCGCCCCGGCGGAAAGGTGTCCTCGCGGGCTAGGAGGCCCGCGTCGTGCGCGGCCCGCGCGCGCAGCAGCCAGACGGCGCCCAGCGCGAGCCCCAGGGCGAGCGCGAGGAACGCGAGCCGCCGGCGGAGGGGCATCGGCGCGCACGATACAATGCGCCCCTCGCCGGAGACCCGCCCCGTTGGACGTCCCCTATCTCGATCTCTCCCGCGCCCGCGCCCGCATCGCCGCGGAGCTGGAGACGCGCTGGCGGCGGGTGCTCGACACCAACGCCTTCATCCTCGGCCCCGAGGTGCGGGAGTTCGAGGAGGGCTTCGCCGCCTTCCTCGAGGTGCCGGCCTGCGCCGCGGTGGCGAACGGCACCGACGCCCTGGTCCTGGCGCTGCGGGCGCTCGGGCTCGGGCCCGGCGACGAGGTGCTGGTCCCCGCCTTCAGCTTCTTCGCCACCGCCGAGGCGGTGATCCTCCTCGGCGGCCGCCCGGTCTTCTGCGACGTCGAGCCGGAGACGCTGAACCTCGACCCGCGCGACGCCGCGGCGCGGGTGACGCCGCGCACCGTCGGGGTCATCGGCGTCCACCTCTACGGCCGTCCCTTCGACGTCGCGGGGACCGCGGCGCTCTGCGAGCGGCACGGCCTCTGGCTGCTGGAGGACGCGGCGCAGGCGCAGGGGGCGCGGCTCGACGGCCGGCGCGTCGGCGGGCTCGCGCCGCTGGCCGCCTGGAGCTTCTACCCGACCAAGAACCTGGCCTGCTTCGGCGACGGCGGCGCGGTCACCGGGCGCGACCGCGAGCTGGTCGAGCGGGTGCGGCGGCTCGCCAACCACGGCCAGACCAGCCGCTACCACCACGTCGAGGTGGGGACCAACAGCCGCCTCGACAGCCTGCAGGCGGCGGTCCTCAACTGCCGGCTGCCGCTGCTCGACGCCGACAACGCGCGCCGCCGCGAGCTCGCCTGCCGCTACCACGGCGGCCTCGCCGGGGTCGGCGACCTGCGGCTCCTCCAGGACCCGCCGGGGTCGGTCTCGGTCTACCACCAGCTCACCGTCCGCACCGCGCGCCGCGACGAGCTGGCGCAGCACCTCTCGGTGCGCGGTGTCGGCAGCTCGGTCCACTACCCCTCGCCGCTCCACCGCCAGCCCGCCCTCGACGGCCTGATCCCCGACCCCGGCGAGCTGCCGGTCTCGACCGCCGCCGCGCGCGAGGTGCTCTGCCTGCCGATGTACGCCGAGCTCACCGACCGCGAGCTCGAGGCGGTCTGCGCGGCGGTCAAGTCCTTCTTCCACTAGAATTACCGCTCCCGCAGGAGAGCCCCCTCAATGCCGAAAGCCCGTGTCGCCGTTCTGAAGACCCGCCCGGAGACTGTCCTCGAGGACGTCGGGCGGACGATGGACCTCGCCGAGGCCCGCCGCCACCTGGCGCCGGGCGCCACGACGATCCTCAAGGACAACATCTCCTGGCACTTCCCCTTCCCGGGCGCCAACACGACGCCCTGGCAGCTCGAAGGCACGATCCAGAAGCTGCGCGCCGACGGCTACGGCGACCTGGTCTGCGTGCAGAACAACACCGTCGTCACCGACCCCAAGAAGGGCGAGCGCTTGAACCGCTACCTGCCGGTGCTCGACGAGTACGGCGTGCCGGTGCGCTACAACTGCTTCCCCGACGACCTGAAGTGGGTGCGCTACGAGCCCAAGGGGAAGATGCTGGTGCTGCCGCGCATCTACCCCGAGGGGATCACCATCCCGGAGTTCTTCCTGGGCAAGAACGTGGTCCATTTGCCTACTCTTAAGACACACATCTATACGACGACCACCGGGGCGATGAAGAACGCCTTCGGCGGCCTCCTCAACACCCGCCGCCACTACACCCACTCCTGGATCCACGAGACGCTGGTTGACCTGCTGACGATCCAGAAGGAGATCCACAGCGGCATCTTCGCGGTGATGGACGGCACGACCTGCGGCAACGGCCCGGGGCCGCGGACGATGATCCCGGTCGAGAAGGACGTGCTGCTCGCCTCCGGCGACCAGGTGGCGATCGACGCCGTCTCCGCGAAGATGATGGGCTTCGACCCGCTGTCGATCCCTTACATCCGCCTGGCGCACGACGCCGGGCTCGGCTGCGGCGACCCGCGCGACATCGAGATCGTCGGCGAGGACGTCTCGCGCTGGAACTTCCGCTTCTCGGTGGGGAACAACGCGGTGTCGCGCTTCGGCCACCTGGTCTGGTTCGGGCCGCTGCACGGGCTCCAGAAGCTGCTCTTCCGGACGCCGCTCGTCTACCTGTTCGTGTTCGGCTCGTACTTCTACCACGACTTCGCCTGGTACCCGACCGTCGGCAAGCGACGCATCGAGCAGTACACGCGGACGAGCAAGTGGATGCGCCTCTTCGAGCAGTACCCGGAGGCGGTCGCGGAAGAGAAGGCGGCCTGAGCGAAGCGCCCCTGCCGCCCGCAGTCGCCGCGGTCGAGCCCCCGGCGCCCGGGCTCGAGCGGCTGGGGCGGCGGCTGGGCGTGCCGCTGCTGCTGGCGCTGCTCGCCCTGGTCGGGCTGGTGCTGGTGGCCGACGCCGAGAAGCTGGCCGCCGAGCTCTCCCGCTTCGATCTTCGGCTCCTCCTCCCCGTCCTCGGCCTCTCGCTGATCAACTACACCCTCCGTTGGCTGCGCTGGGAGGTCTATCTCGCGCGCCTGGGAATCCGCCTGCCGCGCACGAGGAGCCTGGCGGTCTTCCTCGTCGGGTTCCTGCTCGGGATCACTCCGGGCAAGGCGGGGGAGCTGGGGAAGGCGTGGATCACCCGCGAGCTGGGGGGCGGGCCGGCCCGGCGCGTCGTGCCGGCGGTGCTCGCCGAGCGGGTGACCGACCTGGCGGGGGCGCTCCTGCTGCTCACCCCCGGGGCGCTGGCTCTTCCCGGCGGCATTTGGATCGCGGCCGCGGGCCTCGGGTCGGCGGCGGCGTTGGTGGTCCTGCTCACCTGGCGGCGCGGCGCGGTGCGCGTCTTCGCGCTG
Organism: Thermoanaerobaculia bacterium; assembly: GCA_036397955.1. Taxonomy (GTDB): domain Bacteria; phylum Acidobacteriota; class Thermoanaerobaculia; order Multivoradales; family UBA5704; genus DASUNQ01. Next base: position 3,047 of record DASWHY010000561.1, read on the forward strand.
CTCGGGCGGCTGCCGCTCGTCGGGCGCCGCATCCACGTGCTGGCCGAGCTCTACGACGGGGTGCGCGACTTGATCTCGCCGGGCCGGCTCGAGCTGGGGCTGGTCCTGGCGATGATCGCCTGGGGCGCCGAGGGGATGGGGTTCTGGCTGGTAATCCGCGAGTACGACCCCAGCGCCGGGGCGCTGCTCGCGCTCTTCAACTACACCGCCAGCACCTGCCTCGGGGGCCTTTCGGTGCTGCCGGGGGGTCTCGTCGCGGTCGAGGGGATGCTCACCGCGCTGCTCGACTCCCAGGGCCTCTCCACCGCCGCCGCGGCCTCGGCGACCCTGATCATCCGCGCCGCCACCCTCTGGTTCGCCGTCCTCCTCGGCCTCGCCGCCCTCCCCTTCGTCGCCCACTGGCTGCGGCGACGATAGCTGCTGCCACGCGCGGGCCGCCGTTTTCCGTCTTCTCCGGGAGAAGGACCTGGAGGCACGCACATGGGGAAGACCCTCCTACCGGGGTGCGGATCGAGCGGGCGCGGACTGAGAGCTCTACCTGTGCCGAACTGTCATCGAGGTGGCGAGGATGTCGCAGGTGGCTCGGGGGCTTCGGTGTCGCACCTCATCGCGGCGAGGTCGCCATCCCAGAGCCCAGCGCCAGCCAGTTCGAGAATTCGCTGTGCTCGGCGGCGCCGCACGTACTCCTCGAGGGCGCGCATGACTGCCCCGGACGACGTGCGTTCACCGCTGAGCCGAGCTACCTCCTTCAAGAGGTCTGCATCCAATGTGAGCCGCGTGCGTTTCACGCTACGAATGTAGCACTCCGACACTCTGCGAGATGATCCCCGCATGGCGCGCTACGGGGGGCAGCGGCGGCGGGCGCTCCTGGCGGTGCTCGCGCTCGCCCTCGTGGTGCGGGTCGCGCACTGGTGGGTGGTGCGCGATTTGCCGTTCGTCGCGTCCCTGGCGGTCGATGCACAGGAGTACGACGCCTGGGCGCAGCGGCTCGCCGCCGGCGCCTGGCTGGGGGAGGAGACCTTCTTCCAGGCGCCCCTCTACCCCTACCTGCTCGGGGCGCTCTACGCCGTTTCGGGGCGGAGCCTCGACGCCGTCTACTTG
>DASWHY010000562.1:0-2230 GCA_036397955.1 Thermoanaerobaculia bacterium
AAGCGCGACATCAAGGAGCTCGAGGTCGAGCTCAAGCGCGACATCAATGAGCTCAAGCGCGACATCAGGGAGCTCGAGACGCGCCTGCTCATCCGTCTCGGTACTCTCCTCGTCGTCGCGATCGGCGCCGTCGCGACCCTCGTCAAGCTGCTCTGATCCTTCGTCCAGCCACCGCCTTCCGGACGCCCCCGTTCCTGTCCGACCTCGGGACGCTCCTATCCGGTCGGCTTGGTGTTCCTGATCGCCTGCGCCAACGTCGCCCATCTGCTCCTGGCGCGCTGGCGCGACCGCCGCCGCGAGCTCGCGGTGCGTACGGCCCTGGGAGCTACCCGCGGCCAGCTCCTGGGGCAGACGCTCGTCGAGGCGACGCTGCTCGCCGGCACCGGCGCCGGGCTGGGCCTGCTGCTCGCGCAGTGGACCCTCGACCTCTTCATTCGCTACCTGCCCCAGGCGCTGCCCGGGCTCGACGCCGTGACGGTCGACGGCCGCATCGTCGCCGGGACGCTGGCGCTCGTCGCCCTGACGGTGGCGGCCTTCGGCTTGGCGCCGGCCTTGGCCGCCACCCGCGGGCTCGAGGTGGCGCGCGTCGAGACCGGACGCCCTGGGCGCCGGGCTCCTGGTGCGCAGTCTCGGCGAAATGATCGATCTCGACCCGGGCTTTCGGACTTCCGGGGTCGCCGCCTTCCGCGTCGGCCTGCCCGAGCAGCGCTACGACACGCTCGAGAAGACCTCGCGCTTCTTCGATCAGGTGCTCGAGCGCACGCGCGCCCTGCCGGGCGTCGAGTCGGGGTCTACGGAGTTATGGCCTACAACGTTTCGCGGCGCAAGCACGAGATGGGCGTCCGCGCCGCCTTCGGCGCCCGCGCCGGCGACCTCGCGCGCCAGGTGCTGGGCGAGGGGATGACGCTGGTGGCCATCGGCCTCGTCGCGGGGATGCTGCTCGCGGCGGCGGCGTCGGGCCTGCTCGAGGGCCTGCTCTTCGGGGTCAGCGCCATGGATCCCCGCGCCTTCGCCGCCGCCGCCGGGGTGCTCGTCGTCGCGGCGTTGCTGGCCTGCTGGCTGCCGGCGCGGCGGGCCGGACGGGTCGACGTGGCGCGGATGCTCCACGTCGACTGAGCCGGCGCCTGCCGGCGCTACGTCTGCTGGAGCTGGAGCTCGACGCCGCCGGCGATCCCCGCCACGACGTTGTAGAGGAAGGCCGTGAGCAGGCCGCCGAGAAAGCCGAAAATGCCGTAGAGGATGGGCAGGATCACGATGGCGCCGACGCCGAAGAGGACGCCGAAGATCGCCTGGTCCTCGCCCGAGGCCAAGCCGGCCAGGCCTCCGACGAGCGAGAGCAGGGAGAAGATCGCGCCGAAGATCAGGCCCATCAGGGCGTAGAGGGCGCCCATCATCTTGCCGCAGGAGAGCACGCCGATTCGCTTCAGGATCGTCATCAGGACCTCCTTCGTTGGGTGCAAGCTAGAATCGCAGAGCCTGACGCTCAAGTCAAACCAGTCACCATCACGATGATCAGCAGCGCCGCATTCATCGTCCTCGAGCTCCTGGGCCGGCTCGTCCTGAGCGCCGGCTCTACCGCCGTGGGCCAGGTGATCGACGACGCCGGCGAGCCGGTGGCGGCCGAGGTCGCTCTCCGCAACCCCGAGGACTCTCTGGCGATGGCCGGAACCGCGGACGACGGCCGCTTCGCGATCCCCCGCGTGCCGCCCGGAAAGTACGATCTGGAGGTCCGGGCCTCCGGGTTCGCCACCGCCAGGGTGCCGGGCGTCGCGATCGACGCCGCCGGCGAGGTCGACTTGGGAACCGTCGTCCTGGCGCGTGCGGTCACCCTCTCGGGGCGGGTGATCGACGCCGAGGGCGTGCCGATCACGGGAGCCGAGATCGCCACCCACCGCGGCGAGCCGCGCTTCAGCTCTTTCGAGCCGCCGCACGGCGCCGCCGTGACGACCGCGGCCGACGGGGCGTTCGCGCTCCCCGACCTGGGAGCCGACGAGCAGTGGGTGCTCGCGGTCACCCGCAATGGCTATGCCGGCAGGATGGTGCGCGCGGTGACGGCCCACGGCGCGCCGCCGCTGGAGATCGTGCTGCACCCGGCGAGCCGCCTGGCCGGGCGGGTGATCGACGACCGCGCTCATCCCGTGGCCGGCGCCGCCGTCATGCTGCACCCGGTCCGCTCCGACGTGGTGGGGGCGGCGGCTCAGACCGACGTCGACGGCCGCTTCCGGCTCGA
>DASWHY010000563.1:0-12352 GCA_036397955.1 Thermoanaerobaculia bacterium
GATGCAGGGCGGTGGATCGTAGAACCGGCTTGCCAGCGAGATGGCGTCCGCCGCCGCCACGTCGAGACCCGCCAGCCAGACGCCGTTGTCCACCTCGGCGCGCACCGAGAGGGCGTCGGCGAAGATGTCGAACTGCGTGAGGTCGGCGTTGAACCGCAGCTTGAGGAGGGCGTAGCGCCGCCCGGCCTCGGGAGGCGTCGAGCCCCTTCCCTGCGGGCTCGTCAGCCAGCGCAGATAGCCGCGGACGCGCGCCCGCAGCTGCCGCCGCCCCCGGATCAGGTAGTGCTCGATCGCCCGCGCCGCTTCGAAGGAGACCCCGGCCGCGGAGACCATGGGCGTCATCAGGGCGAAGGGCTTCACCCGGCCGAGACGCGTCAACAGCGACCGCGCCTCGCGCGCCAGGACGTCGGCAACGGACGGCGGCAGGGCCATGGCCTCAAACGCCCAGGAGCACGATCGTGCGGCGGCCGCGGCGGATCCAGCGGCCGGTGGGGCGGCGGGTGCCGGGGCCGCCACAGGGGCACGGCCTGGCGGCGAAGGCGGCCGGAGCCGGCGCGGTGCCGCCGCGCAGTAGGCCCGGAGCGTGGACGCGCGCCGCCGCGACGACCGCCGAGCGGGCGGCCGCCACCGGGTTGGCCGTCGGTGGCGCCGCGGCCGCGTTCTGCGCGGCGGTCGAGGCCAGACGCACGAAGCGCTGCGCCACCTCGAAGTCCTGGACTTCCGGGTCCATGCTCTCGAAGTCGACCTCGAACAGGCGGGTGGCCAGGGAGCCGAGCTTGCCGCCGATGGCGCCGCCCACAGGCCCGCCGAAGAACGAGCCGGCGACGCGGCCGGCAATCGGCAGCAGCTTCTTGGCGACGGGCTTCAGGATCTTGCCGAGACTGCTGAAGATCTTCCCGCCGCCGAACTTCTTGAACACCTTGCCCAGGAACTGGTCGAGCTCCTCTTCGCCGGAGAGGCCGAGCAGCTCCTCGGCGAGCGCCATCTCCTCCTCCTCGGCGAGCGGGCTCTCCTGCTGGTACTCGCCGTAGACCTCCCCGAAGATCTCGGGGTCCAGCTCCGTGTCGCCGGTCTCGAAGGTGTCCTCGGATTCCAGGGTGCGCAGCGTGCGATCCAGGTCGTGCATGAAGATCTCCTCAGTTAGTGATTGGCGGGGAAGGGCTCAGACGCCGAGCAGGACGATCTTGTTGCCGCGGCGGATCCACTTACCGGTCCGCCTCCGGGCACGCGGGACCCTGGCGCCGTAGGCGGCACCGAAGCCGGGCCCGGGCAAGGGGCCGCCACTGCGCAGCAGCCCCGGCGCGTGCTGGCGCGCCGCCGCGGCGAGGGCGGTGCGGGCCGCCTGCTGTGGCGGCACGCGGGGGGGGATCTGGGCCGCCTTGGCCGCCGCGTCGCCGGCCAGACGGATGAAGCGCTGGGCAACCTGGAGCTCCTGATCCTCGGGGCTCATGCCCTCCAACTCGAGGCCGAAGATCTGCCCTCCCGCAGTGGCGAGCTTGCTGCCGATGGCACCGCCGGCGGGGCCGCCGAAGTAGGTCCCGACGGCGCGCCCTGCGATCGGCAGAGCCTTCTTGGCGGCTTTGCGGAGGAGGTCGGTCAGGGCTTTGCCGGTGGGTGAGCGGATGAACTTGCCGGCCGCCTGGCCGGCGCGGCGGATCAGTTTGCCGAGGAACTGATCCATCTCCCCTTCCTGGGAAAGCGAGAGCAGCTCGGCCGCCATCTCGATTTCTTGCTCCTCCGAGAACGGGCCTTCGCCCTCGTACTCCCATTCCTGGTCGCTCTCGAAGTCGGCCTCGAAGTCGCCGGCCTCGTAGTCGCCAGCCTCCATGTCCGAGTACTCCCCTTCGCCTTCGAACCCGCCCTCGTAATCGCTCTCGAAAATCTCCTCGTTCAGTCCGTTCATCTCCGTTCTCCTTTCGGATGGATCGGTCGTCGCCGCGCCGTTCTCGGGCGCGCCTCAAGGGCAAGGCCTGTGCCAGGGAAAACTAAGAAAACAAGGGGGTTCCGGCGAAGTGAGCTTCGCCGGAGCGGGCGATCAGGGGGATTTCAGCGAAGCGGGCTTCGGCCCCGGGCGGGGGTTACTGCGTGGACGCGGCGACCCTCTACTCCGCGACCACTGCGGCGGCCGCGCGCTGGGTGGCGGCGGGCATCCCCATCTTCTCGCGCAGGCGCGCCTCCAGCTCGTCGGCCAAGTCCGGGTTTTCGCGCAGGAACTGCTTGGCGTTCTCGCGTCCCTGGCCGATGCGCACGTCGCCGTAGCTGTACCAGGCGCCGCTCTTGACCACCAGCTTGTGCTCGACCCCGAGGTCGACGAGCTCGCCGGTGCGCGAGATCCCCTCGCGGTAGTCGATGTCGAACTCCGCCTGGCGGAAGGGCGCGGCGAGCTTGTTCTTGACCACCTTGACCTTGGCCCGCGCGCCGGTGACCTCCTCGCCCTCTTTGAGCGCGGCGATGCGCCGGATGTCGATGCGCAGCGAGGAGTAGAACTTGAGCGCCCGGCCGCCGGTGGTGGTCTCCGGGTTGCCGAACATGACCCCGATCTTCTCGCGGATCTGGTTGATGAAGACGAGGCAGGTCTTGGACTTGGCGACGATCGCCGTCAGCTTGCGCAGGGCCTGCGACATGAGCCGCGCCTGGAGGCCCATGTGCGATTCCCCCATCTCCCCCTCGAGCTCGGCCTTGGGCACCAGCGCCGCCACCGAGTCGATGACCACCACGTCCACCGAGTTGCTGCGCACCAGCATCTCGGCGATCTCCAGGGCCTGCTCGCCGCTGTCCGGCTGCGAGACCAGCATGTTGTCGATGTCGACGCCGAGCTTCTTGGCGTACTCGGCGTCGAGGGCGTGCTCGGCGTCGATGAAGGCGGCGATCCCCCCCTTGCGCTGCGCCTGGCCGACGACCGAGAGGGCGAGGGTCGTCTTGCCGGACGACTCCGGGCCGTAGATCTCGACCACCCGGCCGCGCGGGAAGCCGCCGATGCCGATCGCGTAGTCGACGGCGAGCGAGCCGGTGGGGATGGCCTCGACGGCCAAGTGCTCGCGGGCGCCGAGGCGCATGATCGAGCCCTTGCCGAACTGCCGCTCGATCTGCTGCACGGCGTTTTCGATGGACTTCAGGCGGTCGATTTTGGGCTCGGACATGGGCTCCTCTCGGCGGCGGACCGCCCTCGCATCGTAGAAGACGGAAAACGGGGGGTCAAACTTTGCGCCGCGGTCATTTATGCCTTGTTTACGCTACCACAAAGCGGGCGCCAACGCTCCCCCCGGCCTGCACCGTAGAATCCCGCGATGGCCACCATGGAACGCCCGCTCGCCGCCGTCGCCGTGGACGCCCCGGAGGCCGCCCTCCCCATCCAGCGCCTGGAGGACAACGTGGCGCGCGTCCTGCGCGGCAAGCGCGAGGCGATCCGCCTGACCACCGTCTGCCTCCTGGCCCGCGGCCACGTGCTCGTCGAGGACGTGCCGGGGGTGGGGAAGACCACGCTCGCCCAGGCCTTCGCCCGCTCGCTCGGGCTCGCCTTCCAGCGCATCCAGTTCACCAGCGACCTCCTCCCCTCCGACATCATCGGCGTCTCGATCTTCAACCAGAAGACCCAGGCCTTCGAGTTCATCCCGGGGCCGCTCTTCGCCCACGTCCTGGTGGCCGACGAGATCAACCGCGCCACCCCGAAGACGCAGTCGGCCCTGTTGGAGGCGATGAGCGAGGGGCGGGTCTCGGTGGAGCGCAAGCGCTACACCCTGCCGGACCCTTTCTTGGTGCTGGCGACGCAGAACCCGCTGGAGTACCAGGGGACTTTCCCGCTCCCGGAGTCGCAGCTCGACCGCTTCCTCATGTGCCTGCGGCTGGGCTATCCGCCGCGCACCGACGAGCGGGAGCTGCTGCTTTCCGGCGGCGTCGAGGCGATCCTCGAGGAGCTGCGGCCGGTGGTGACGAAGGAGGAGCTCCTGGGGCTGCAGCGGCGGGTCGCGGCCGTGCGCGTGCCGGAGAAGCTCGCCGACTACATCCTGGCGCTCGCCGAAGCCACCCGCAGCGGCGGCGAGTTCATGCTCGGCGTCTCGACCCGCGGCACCCAGAGCCTCTACCGCGCGACGCAGGCCCTCGCCCTCTGCGAGGGCCGCAGCTACGCCATCCCCGACGACGTCCAGCGCCTGGCGCCGACGGTCCTCGCCCACCGCGTCGCCCTCCGCCGCGGCACCCCCGACCTCGACGCCGCCCGCGCCGCGATCGAGCGGGTGGTGGGCGGGGTGCCGGTGCCGCTCTAGGCGCCGAGCCCGAAAGGAGAAGCCCCCATGCCTCCCGCGACGCCGTTCCCGGATCTGACGATTCCCGGCCTCGCATCGAACGTGAAGTACTGCATCTTCAGGGTCGACCGGACCTTCGACGGGATGTTCGAAGGCGCCAAGCCGGTTTCCTACACCTGCGAGAGCGGCCACGAGGTCGGGAGGACCGTCCGCTTTCCGACGACGCTCACCTGGAGGATCACCGCCGCTCTCCAGTGTGACGAGAGCCTGCAGTTCTGGCCCTCCACGCAGCTCAGCGCGAAAGGCATCACCATCGCCCGTGACGACGGCTTCGCCCATTTCGCGGGGAAGTTCAGCATCGTAAAGAAGAACCCGCCACAGCCCGACGTTCCCTACTTCCGGGGCATTCTCGAGCTCATCTGCCGCAGCGGATCCCACCAGACACTCGGCGAAGCGTGTGATGAAAAGGAGCACATCGAGGGCTGGCTCATCGGAAAAGGGCAGCGTCCCGTCTCCAAGTTCACACTGCGCGCGGTGATCGTGGCGAAGGGGCAACTCGCCACCGGCGTCGGCCCCTTCCCGGACACCTCGGTCAACCGAATCACGGGAACACTGATCAAGCGTCCCTGAGGGACCACCGACCGCGCGGCGAGGCCCTGGTAGGAGGTCGCGAGGTCATTCTTGAAAGATGAGCTCCTCGACCTGCAGCGGAGGGTGGCGCGGGTACCGGTACCGGAGAAGCTCGCTGACTACATCCTGGCGCTGATCCCTGTAGATCGACGATACGATACTGTCCCGCCGATGGAACGGAGCCGCGACTGGATGGCGCAGGCGGAGCGGGATCTCGGGAAGGCGCGCGTGGATCTTGAGCACGGCTACCACGAGTGGGCCTGCTTTACCGCCCATCAAGCCGCCGAGAAGGCGCTCAAGGCGGTGATGGAGCGCCTGGGCAAAGTGGCTCGTGGGCACTCGTTGTTGGGACTGCTCCAGGGCCTCGACGACGGCGACGAGGCGCGACTGCATGGCGCGCGCGTGCTCGATCGCTACTATCTCGAGGCCCGCTACCCGAACGGCTTCCCGAGCGGCGCGCCGCTCGACTACTTCGACGAGGTCCTGGCCCGCGAGGCGATCGATGCTGCAGACGCGATCGTACGGTTCTGTCGAGATCACCTCGGTTGACCGGCCGGCGCTACTCGCGGCGCTCTCCGAGCGGGCGCGGCGACTCTCCTCCGACCACCCCGAGGTCGAAGAGGTCCTGCTCTTCGGCTCGTTCGCGCGCGGCGACTACACGCCCGCGAGCGATGTCGACCTGCTCATCATCGTCACCTCGACCGAGGTGCCGTTTCTGAAGCGCGCCGATCCTTATCGCGATATCTTCGCCAGCCTGCCGTTCGACGTCTGGCCCCTCGTCTACACGCGGACCGAGCTCGACCGCATGAAGGCCGAAGGCAACTCCTTCATCCTCACGGCCCTGGCCGACGCGATCCGGCTCTGACCCCACAACGCTTCCGGTGGTGACGAAGGAGGAGCTCCTGGAGCTGCAGCGGCGGGTCAGCCCGGCGCCGGCGCGTCCAGCACCTCGCGCACCTTGCGGGCGAGGCCGGCGGCGTTGAAGGGCTTTTGCAGGAAGGCGGTGCCGGCGTCGAGGACGCCGTGGCGGCCGACGGCGTCGTCGGCGTAGCCGGACATCAGCAGCACTTTGAGGCCGGGCAGCTCCGCACGCAGGCGGCGGCCGAGGTCGGGGCCGCCGAGGCCCGGCATCACCACGTCCGTCAGCAGCAGGTCGATCCGCCCCTGGTGCGCGGCGACGGCCTCGAGCGCCGCCGCCGCCGAGTCGGCCTCCATCACCCGGTACCCCTGCCCGTCGAGGACGGTGCGCGCCAGGCGCCGCAGCGTCGAGTCGTCCTCCACCAGGAGCACGGTTTCCTCTCGGCCGCGACCGGGCGCGGAGACCGCCTCGCGCCGCGCCGCCGCGGCCGGCGCCTCCGCCCGCGGCAGGTAGATCTTGAAGCAGGCGCCCCGCCCCGGCTCGCTGTAGACCCAAATGTGGCCGCCGCTCTGGCGCACGATGCCGTAGGAGGTGGCGAGGCCGAGCCCCGTCCCCTTGCCCGTTTCCTTGGTGGTGAAGAACGGCTCGAAGAGGTGGCTCAGCACCTCGGGCTCGATCCCGGTGCCGGTGTCGGTCACCGCCAGCTCGACGTAGTGGCCGGGTTGGACGTCGACGTGCTCGGCGGCGTAGGCGGCGTCGAGCTCGCGGTCGGAAGTGGCGATCGTCAGCCGGCCGCCGCCCGGCATCGCGTCGCGGGCGTTGACCGCCAGGTTGACAAGCACCTGCTCGACCTGGCCGGCGTCGGCCAGCACGCGCCCGAGGTCGGGCGCCAGCTCCGCCCGCAGCTCGACGTCCTCGCCGAGCAGGCGATGGAGCATCTGCTCGACCCCGCGCACCACCGCGTTGAGGTCCACGAGGCGCGGCTGCAGCACCTGCCTGCGGCTGAAGGAGAGGAGCTGGCGGGTGAGCGTGGCGGCTCGCTCGGCCGCCAGCAGCATCTCCTCGAGGTTGCGGGACGCTTCGAGGTCCGGCGCCACGCGGCCCGCCACGACGCTGCCGTAGCCGAGGATCACGGTCAGCAGGTTGTTGAAGTCGTGGGCGATGCCGCCGGCGAGGCGCCCGATGGCTTCCATCTTCTGCGCCTGCCGGAGCTGCTCCTCGAGACTCTTGCGCTCGGTGACGTCGATGCAGGTGCCGACCCACTCGCGGACCGAGCCGTCGGCGTCGCGCACCGGCACGCCGCGTACCTCGAAGATGCCGTAGCTGCCGTCGGCCGCGCGCAGCCGGGTCTCGAACTCGTACGGCGTCCCCGTCGCGACGGCTCGCGCCCACGCTTCGAGAACCCGTTCGAGCGAGTCGGGGTGGATGGCCGCGGCCCAGCCGCCCTCGCGGTACTCCTCCCAGCTCTGCCCCGTGTAGTCCTTCCAGCCCGGCATCTCCTCGACGATCTCGCCGTTCGCGTTCGTCGTCCAGACGATCTGGGCGCCGGTCAGGGCGAACGCGCGGAAACGGGTCTCCCGCCGCGCCAGCTCCTCCACGGCGCGCTTGCGCTCGATGCCGAGCGCGATCTCGTTGGCGACCGAGGCCAAGGCGTCGAGCGTGAAGTCGGTCAACGGCTGCCGCGCGAACAGCGCCATCACTCCCATGAGGCGGCCGTCGATGACCAGCGGGTAGCCGGCGAAGGCCACCATCTCCTCGCGCCGCGCCCAAGCCCGATCCACCAGCGGGTCCTCGAGCACGGCGTTGGTGAGGTGGGGCTCGCGGCGCGTGGCGATGCGGCCGATCTTGCGCTCGCCGATCGCCACCCGGCTGTACTTCCCGTCGAGGCGCGTGTACATCCCCGCGCTGGCGTGCAGCTCCAGCGTCGTCCCCGCCGCATCGACGGTCCAGATGCGCGCGAACGCCGCGCCGAGGTGGCGGACCAGGCACTCGGCGCAGAGCTGCAGGGTCGGGCGCAGCTGCTCGCCCGCGATCAGCGCCTTGCCGACGTCGGCCGCGAGCGCGGCCAGGCGGGCGCGCTCGGCGAGCACGGTCTCCGCCCGCCGGCGCTCCACCACCTCGCGCTCGAGGTCGACGGCGTGCCGCTCGGCCTGCGCCGCGTACATGGCGTTCTCGTAGGCGACCGCGGCCTGGGTCGCCAGCGTCAGGGCGAGCCGCTCTTCGTCGTCCGAGAACTCGTCGGCCGCGATCGGCTCGGCGACGTAGAGCCAGCCGTGGGTGGCGTGCGAGGAGGAGAGCGGCAGGGCGAGGAAGGTGTGCACGGGCGGGTGCTCGGGCGGCAGCCCCACCGCCGCCGGGTCCCCCGGCAGGTCGCGCAGCCGTACCGGCCGCTCTTCGCGCACGACCGTCGCCAGCGGCGTGCCGTCCGCGAGCGGTGCTTTCAAGGCGTCGGCGATCTCGGGCGGGAGCCCGCGGGTCACGACGCAGCGCCGCTCCCCGTCGCCGCCGACGCAGAGGGCGGCGTAGCGCCCGCCGACCACCTGCTGCGCCGTGCGGCAGAAGGCCGCGAGGAGCGCCTCGGGGTCGCGGCTCGCGACCAGCTCCGGACCCAGCTCGACGATGGTCGCCAGGCGCAGGGCCATCGCCTGCAGTTGCGGCAGGTCGCGGTCGAGGAGCTGCAGCCGCGCCTGCAGCCCCTCGTGGTTGCCGGCCTGGCCCGGGGCGGCGGTGGGCGAAAGCCCGAGCGCGTCGTCGACGGCCGCGAGGATGATCGCGGGCGCGGACGGCTTCGCCAGCACCCCGCGGAGGCCGAGGTCCCGGCTCAGCTCCTCGGCCTCCGCGTGGCGATAGGTGGCGGTGTAGAAGAGGACCGGCGTCGCGGCCAGCTCAGGGTCGGCGCGCAAGCGGCGCACCAGCTCGACCCCGTCCATCTCCGGCATCAGGATGTCGCTGATGACGAGAGCCGGCCGCTCGGCGCGCGCCAGCGTGAGCGCCGCGCGCCCATTGGCCGCCTCGACGACCCGGTGCCCGGCGTAGCCCAGCAGGCTCGAAAGGAGCTTCCGGTTGGTCGCCCGGTCGTCAACCACAAGGACCGTGGCCACGGCCCAGCCTGTCGGCTCGCACCTCGCCGCACTATCAGACAAAGGACTACAGCCTGTCAGCGCTTGTCCTACAAAGCTGGTTGCCGGCGCTTTTTCGACCGGATCGCCGGATCCGCGATGATGCGCTACACTCGGCGCCATGGCTAACCACGAAGACTGGCTGGAGAAATGGGTCGAGGAGGACGGCGAGCGGGTCCTCGAGCTCCTGCGCAAGGTCGTCGCCACCTGCGGCATGACCCGCAAGGACCTCGACCAGCGCCTGCGCAAGAGCGCCGGGTACACGAGCGCGGTGCTGACCCGCCGGATCGAGCTCAAGCAGGAACACATCGCGGCGATCCTGCTCGGCCTCGGCGTGCACCCGGCCCTGTTCTACGAGATCCTCTACCCGAAGGACCGCCCGATCGGGCCGGTCGAGGCGACGCCCGACTTCGCGCGCCGGGTGGCGCTCGCCGGCCTCTCGACGCAAGACGCCGCGCTCACCCCGGCCCACGCGGCGACGCCCATGACCCCCGCCGAGATCAAGGCACTGGTCGACGACGCCATCCACCGCGCCCTCGCCGCCGCCGCCGTGCAGAGCACGAGCCAGCGCCGGCCCCCGCGCCGCAAGCCGAAGCGCACGAAGTCGCGTCAGAGCTAGCGAGCCGGCTTGGAGACGGACGCTCCAAGAGCGCTTGGGCGTTCTCTCCTCCCACATCGAGAGCTGCCGAGCTGGAGCCTTGCCTGGGGGCTCGGTGCGCTGGGAAGTGTCGGTTGGACGCGCGGCAGTCCGCTTCTCGGCGCATGCATCGGCGTCGGCGGGTTTGCGGTGCTCGGCGCTATGAGTGGCCGTCATCGCGGGCGCCCTCTCGCCATCGCGCTCGCGTGGGTCTTCTCGTACCTTCTGGTGATCGGCTTTTGGCTACCTGCTGGCCGCCAAGGTTGGATTGCTCTTCTTTCCCATCGTCCCGGCGGCCTGTGGATTCGGGCTCGCGATGATCTATCGCAGGCGATGGGTGGAAGGCGTGTTCTGGGCGGTGACGTTAGCTGTCGCTGCCTACCTGATCGTCGCCTGTTGGTATCTCTTGGGTCAGGCGGTGCTCAAGCCGCTGCTGGGGCCGGGGCTCGGCTTCGCTCTAGCGGCCTTCCTGAGTGGGGCTGCCTGGGGTGCGTTCGCCGCGTTGGCTTGTGTCGTGTTTCCCGAGCGCTAGCTAGCTCACGGCGACGGTCGCCATCTGCCGGCAGGATTCCGCGCAGCGCTGGCAGACCTCCGCGCACCGCCGCATCACGTCGTCTCCGCCCACGCGCTCGCACGACTCGGCGCAGCGAGTGCAGACTTCGGCGCAGGCGCGGCAGGTCTCCGCGTGCAGGTCCGAGCCCCGCAGCAGGCTGCTCCGTCTGCGAGGACGCGATCAAGGAGATCCGCGAGGCGGCCTGCTCCTCGTGCGAGATCGAGGTCCGCTCGATGCACGAGCCGGCAGTGGCGGAGGCCGCCGCTCGCTACGGCATCGAGAGCCTGCCGGCAGTGGTCATCGACGGGCAGCTCGCCGGGTGCTGCGCGGGGCGCGGAATCGACCTCGGCGAGCTGCGCGGGCTCGGGCTGGGGCAGGCGATCAGCGCCTGAAGGCCGGGGCACGGACCGCAGGACGGTGAAGCCTTGGCTCAGACCACTTCGAAGTTCGCCATCATCCCCATGTCCTCGTGCTCGAGCTTGTGGCAGTGGAGCAGGTAAAGGCCGAGGTGATGGTCGAAGCGGATCAACACCTCCACGGTCTCGCCGTCCTCGAGCAGGACGGTGTCCTTCCAGCCCGTCTCCCAGGGGAAGAGGGCGCCGCGGCCGCCCACCCGTGACTGCACCTGGAAGGAGGCGCCGTGCACGTGCACCGGGTGCGGAGCGTTGCCGTTGGTGGTGAAGCGCCAGCGCTCCACCTGCCCGAAGGGCACCTGGAAGTCGACGCGGTTCATGTCGAAGACCTGGCCGTTGATCCGGCTCATCCCGTCGAAGCTGAAGTTGCGCGTCGTCGGCCCCGCCGTGAGCGGGGTGATCGGGAAGAGGGTCGTCGGCAGCGTGCCGCTCGGGGCGACCTGTTGGGTGACGACGAGCTCGAGCAGGTTCCAGCCCGCCCGCAGGTCGCGCAGCATGATGCGGTTGCCCACCTGCGCCTGCCGCAGGTCGACGAGGAGGTCCACGCGTTCGGACGGGGCGATGTCCACCTGCGCCACCTGCACCGCCGCCGGGAGGAGCCCGCCGTCGTTGCCGATCAGGGTGAACGGGGCGCCGTTGCCGAGGGCGAGGCCGAAGATGCGCGCGTTGGCGCCGTTCAACACCCGGAAACGGTAGATGGCGGTGTCCACGTCCAGCTTCGCGTCGCGCGTGCCGTTGACCAGCCCCACGCTCCCTAGGTACCCGCCGCCCTGGGCCACGTAGACGATGTTGCCGCTGGAGTTGAGCTTGGCGTCGCGGATGATGAGCGGCACCTCGTAGGCGCCGCTCGGCAGCCCCAGGCTCGCCTCCTGGGCGTCGCGCACGATGAAGACGCCGGCGGCGCCCAGGGCGACCTGTTCGCCGGTCAGCATGTGGGGGTGCGGGTGGTACCAGTTGAGACAGGCCCGCTGCTGGATCTCGAACTGGTAGCTGTAGCCGCCGCCGGGCGAGACCGCCTGCAGCGGGTGGCCGTCGGCGAGGTGGGGCACCATCATGCCGTGCCAGTGGATCGTCGTCTCGTCCATCAGCCCGTTCTGCAGATCGATGACGACGGAGTCGCCCGACTGCGAAAGGATCGTCGGGCCGGGGAAGGTGCCGTTGTAGGCCCAGACGTTCGACAGCCGGCCGCCGCCCAGGTCCGCGACCGCCGGCGCCGGGTTCAAGTTGAGACCGAGGTGGGAGACCGTGGGCGGGATGAAGAGCGGATAGCGGGTGGGCGGCCCCGGTTTGGCGGCGAACGCCGTGCCCAGGGGGTGTTGGCCGAGAGCGAGAGCGGCCGCCGAGGTGGCGGAGAGGCGCACGAAGTCCCGGCGGGAGAGACGGCGCGGACGACGCTGCTTAGGCATGTTCGTCTCCTTCCTTCCTTGGTGCTCCGGGCTCCTTCATCTGGGACAGTCGTATCGTAGCTAGGCGGTCTCGCCCGGCGGTCGCTCGAGGACCTCGCGGACCTTGCGGGCGAGCGTCTGCAGGGTGAAGGGCTTCTGCAGGAAGGCCATGTCCTCCTCCAGCACGCCGTGGACGACGACGGCGTCGTCCGTGTAGCCGGACATGTAGAGGACGTGGATTCCCGGGATCTTCGCCCGCACGCGCTGCGCCACCTCGCGGCCGCTCATCTCCGGCATCACGAGGTCGGTCAGCAGCAGATCGATCGGCGAGTCCTTCCGCTCGCAGATTTCGAGCGCCTCCGCGCCGTTGCGCGCCAGGACGACCGTATAGCCGGCGGCCTCCAGAAGCTTGCGTAGGAGCTCGCGCAGGATGGCCTCGTCCTCGACCACCAGGATGGTCTCCGAGCCCCGCGGCCGCTCCGCCTCGGCCGGCGGCGGCGGCGCCGCCGCTTTCG
>DASWHY010000564.1:0-8300 GCA_036397955.1 Thermoanaerobaculia bacterium
AACAACGCTAGCCCAACGTGCGCGTTAACTCCTTCTTTCTCCTACCACTTAGTGGCCTCAGGACGAGAACTAGCTAGCTGCGGGCGCAGTCTGCCTGCCCTCTCTATCGGACGAAGTTAGGCGAAGGGCTCAATGCCTTCGACCGCTTGGACGGCAGCGTCACCAAAGAGGGTACCGCCGATTGCTTTGAACGTGCTGGGCGCAAAGATCAGAGCGGCGGCGACGAACAGCAAGGCGATGGGCAGGTCGATCGGTAGCCGCGGCGCGTCGTCCTTTGGGATTCCCTCGATCGCCCTGAGCTGAGCCGCCGCGATCTCCGCCGGTACGGACGCTTCCGGCTCGAACGCAGTCCATGGGTCGCCGCGAGCCGCGAGAGCTGGCTCTGCAGGCCCGATCTGAAGGCCGCGTTCTGCGACACCGCCTGCACGAACTGCAGCGGGTCGTCGGCCAGCGTGACGCCTGCACCTGACGCGGCGCTCCGCATCGCGGCGACGATCTCCGTCATGAGTGCAGGGTTGCTTGCCGCCGCCGTGAAGAGGCTGGCCATCACGGCAGCAGCCCCTTCCGCGCCGCGTAGCGCACCAGCTCGGCGGTGTTGTGGAGGTTGAGCTTGGCGAGGACGCGGGAGCGGTGGTTGTCGGCGGTCTTCAAGCTGATGCCCAGGGCGCGGGCGATCTCTTTCGTCGTCTTGCCTTCGATCACCAGGTGGAAGACCTCGCGCTCGCGGGGGGTGAGGGTGCGGTAGGGGTCCTCGGGGGCGCCGGCGGGGTGCTGGAGCTGGTCGGCGAGGACGCGCGCCGCCTGCGGGCCGAAGTAGCCGCGGCCGGCGCGGAGGGCGCGGACGGCGGCCAGCAGCTCGGCGGCGGCGCTGTCCTTGACCAGGTAGCCGGCGGCGCCGGCGCGCACGATCGGCAGGACGTACTCCTCCTCCTCGTGGACGGTCAGGACGAGGACGCGGACGGCCGGCAGCTCCTCGTGCAGGCGGCGGACGACTTCGAGGCCGGAGAGGCGCGGCATCGAGAGGTCGAGCACCGCCACCTCCGGGTGGACGGCGTGGGCCTTCTCGAGCGCATCGATGCCGTCGGCGGCCTCGGCCACGACCTCGCACTCGCCGCTCTCGTTGAGCAGCGACACCAGCCCCTGGCGGACGATCGTGTGGTCGTCGGCCACCAGGACGCGGACGCGGCTCACGCTCCGCCCTCTCCGCCCGCTTCTTCGTCGTCGTCGCCGGCGAGCGGGATCTCGGCCTCGACCTCCGTCCCCTCGCCCGGCGCCGAGGCGACGCGGAAGCTGCCGCCGAAGAGCTCCACCCGGTCGCGCATGCCGCGCAGGCCGGAGCCGGGGCGCTCGACGGCGGCGGCCGCCGCGGCGTCGAAGCCGGCGCCCTGGTCGGAGACGGTCAGGGCGATGCGGCCGTCGCGCGGCGCGAGCGCGACCCGCACCCGCGACACGCCGGCGTGCTTCAAGACGTTGGTGAGCGCCTCCTGGGCGACGCGGAAGACCAGGGTCTCGAGGTCGGGCGGCAGGCGGCGGTCGAGTCCCTCGGCGCGCAGCTCGACGACGAGCCCCGCCCGCTCCTCCAGCGTGCGCGCCAGCCAGGAGAGGGCGGGGACGAGGCCGAGGTCGTCGAGCACCGGCGGGCGCAGGAGGCGCGACATCTCGCGCGTCTCCTGCAAGGCGAGCCGGGCGAGCTCGACCGAGTCGGCCAGCCGCTCGCGCAGCTCGGGGGCGAGGTCGTCGGCCTTTTGCTCCAGCCGCTGGAGCTGGGTCTTGAGCGCGGTCAGGGTCTGGCCGAGGCCGTCGTGGAGGTCGCGGGCGAGCCGGCGCCGCTCCTCCTCCTGCACCTGCCAGACGGCGCGCGCCAAGCCGCGGTAGCGCCGCTCGCCTTCGATCAACTGGCGGAAGACGCGCTCGTTCTCGGTGGTGATGTGGCGCACGCGCTCGACGACGGCGGCCATCGGATCGGGCGGGCTGGTCTTAGGCGGCACGGCGCGCTCCCTCTGCGGCGAGCGCCCGCACGGCGGCGAGCCGTTCGAAGGCGGCGCGCTGCGCGGCCGGCAGCTCGCGCCGCAGGCGCTCGACCTCGGCGCGGCCCTGCTGGCGCTCGCGCTCGGCCTCGGCGCTCCGTCCCTGGGCTTCGAGCGCCTGCGCCAGAAGGAGGCGGAGGCGGTGCTCGCCGGCGTAGCCGCCTTCGCCGACGATCCCCAGCGCGGCGCGCGCCAGGCCCTCGGCGCGGGCGGCGTCGCCGGCCGCGAGGGCCGCCGCGGCCAGTGCCTCGGCCGCGGCCAGCCGCAGCTCGGCGTGGCCGAGGAGGTCGGCTTCGTCCTTGACGGCCGCCAGCTCGCGGGCGCCTGCGGCCCCCGCCGCCCGCGCCGCCGCGAGCCGTGCCTGGAGGAGCCCGACGACGCTGTGGCTGGCGCGCGCCTCCGCGACGGCGGCGGCGAGGTCGCGCCGGGCGGCGGCCGCGTCGCCGGCGGCGAGCGCCTGCTCGCCGCGCAGCCGCAGCAGCTCGGCGCGCTGCTCGCGGTTGCCGCCCTCCTCGATCCAGCGCGCCGCGGCGTCGAGGCGGCGGGCCGCCTCCTCGGGGGCGCCGAGATCGAGGTAGACCTCGGCTTCGGCCAAGGTGAACTCGGCCAGGCCGCGCCGGTCCTCGAGCGCCTGGCAGACGGCGAGCGCCTCGCGGTAGTTGGCGAGGGCCGGGGCGTAGCGCCCCTGGCGGTGGGCGAGCCGTCCGAGGTGGCCCAAGGAGACGGCGGTCGTGTCCTGCATGTTGAGCTCGCGGCTCTTCTCGAGCGCCGAGAGGAAGGAGCGGGTGGCGCGCGGCCACTCGCCCTGCGCCAGCTCGAGCAGGCCGACGCTCTGGGTGGCGAGGACGACGCCGGTCGCGTCGCCGGCTTGGCGGTAGAGGTCGAGCGCCTGCCGCCAGTAGACCATCGCGTTGTCGTACTGGCCGAGCAGGTAGTAGGCGAAGCCGACGTTGTTGAGGCTCTCGGCCAGCCCCAGCCGCTCGCCGAGGGCCTTGCGCTCCTGGAGGGCGCGGCGGTAGTGCTCGAGGGCCTGCCGGGGGTCACCGCGCTCCTCGGCGAGGACGCCGAAGTCGTTGTGCAGGTCGGCGACGCCGGCGCGGTCGCCGATCCGCTCGAGGATGGCGAGCCCCTCGCCGAGCAGCTCTTCGGCCTTGGCGCCTTCGCCGCGCACGGTGTGGACGGCGGCCAGGTTGCGCAGGGTGCTGGCGTAGCCGCGGTCGTCGCCGATCTTTTTCCGCAGCTCGGCCGCCTGCTGGTAGTGGCGGAGGGCGGCCTCGTGGTCGCCGAGCGCGCGGTAGCCGACGCCGAGCGCGTTGAGCACCTCGGCCTTCCCCTGCTCGTTGCCGAGCCGGTTCTGGATCACCATCGCGTGCACCAGGTGGTCGTCCACGGCGGCGCGGCTCTTGCCGGTCATGATCGAGTACTTGCCGAGCAGGAACCAGGCGCGCGGGTGGTCGGGGTCAAGGGCGACGACGCGCCGCAGCTCCGCGGCCGCCGGCGCCAGCGCCCCCTCCTCGGCCCGCGCCTCGGCGAGGGCGACGCGCGCCTCGAGGTCGTTCGGGTAGCGCGCGACGAGCTCCTCCTGGAGGCGGCGGGCGCGCTCCGGGTCGCCGGCGAGACGCGCCTCGAGCGCCCGCGCCTCGGAAGCCAGGCGGCTGCGCGACCCCTGGAGCCGGCCGAGCGCCTGGCGCACCGCCGCGAGCGCGCGGTCGTCGTGGCCGAGCGCCTGCTGCGCGTGGGCGAGGCGGACCCAGGCGGCCGCGAAGGCGGGGTCGGCCGCCGTCGCCCGCTGGAGCGCCGGCTCCGCCTTGAGCGGCTCGCCGCGCAGCAGGTGCCCAACCCCTTCGGCGTAGGCGGCGGCCGCGGCCGACACGGCGGAGGCCACCTCCGAGGCTTCGGGGACCGGCTCGACGGTGAGGCGCGCGCGCAGCGCCCGGCCGAGCTCGGCGACGAGGTCGAGCACCTCCTCGGCGCGCCGGCGCTCGGCGGCGAGCGGCTCGGCGGGGAGGTCGGGGAGGTCGGCGGCGACGAGGCGGAGGTCCACCCGCACCCGGCCGCCGACGGCGCGCAGGCTCCCGGTCACCAGGCGGTCGGCGTCGAGGAGGTCGGCGAGCTGGCGGAGCTGGGCGGCGGGGAGGGAGCCGGCGGGGAGCTTCAGGTCGGCGAGCGTCGAGAGGACGCGTGCGCTGTCCACGACGCGCAGCTCGGGGCTCTCGGCCAAGGCGGCGGCGAGCATCTCGGCCAGGCCCGGGCCGGCCCAGGCGAGGTCGGGGCGGCCGGTCTGGTCGGCGAGCGGGAGGACGGCGACGGCGTGGCGCGGCTTGGCGGCGGCGGTTCCCGCGGGGGCGCCGTCCGCGCGGCCGAGGCCGCCGCGCCGCCACACCAGCCAGCCGGCGGCGGCGAAGGCGACCAGCGCGAGCGCCGCGGCGACGGCCCAGCGGCCGCGCCGTGGCAGGCGGAGCGCCGGCCGCAGCCCGGTGCCGGTCCCGCGATCGAGGTCGGCGAGGAACTCGCCTGCGGTCTGGTAGCGGTCGGCCGGGTCGCGGGCGAGGAGGCGCTTGAGGACGGCGCGGAGGCCGCGCGGCGCCGCCACGCCGAGCTCGGTCAGGTCGCGCGGCTGCGCCGCCAGCCGCTGCGCCAGGACCTCGGTGTCGGTGCCGCCGGCGAAGGGGAGCTTGCCCGAGAGCATCTCGAAGAGGAGGAGCCCGAGGGCGTAGAGGTCGCTGCGGCCGTCCACCTCCTCCCCCTTGGCCTGCTCCGGCGAGAGGTAGTCGAGGGTGCCGATGACCGAGCCCGGGCGGGTGAGCCCGGCCGAGCGGAGCGAGCGGGCGACGCCGAAGTCGGTGACGTAGGCGCGGTCGCCGTCGCCGATCAGGACGTTGGCCGGCTTGAGGTCGCGGTGCACCACCCCCTCGCGGTGGGCGGTGTCGAGCGCCTCGGCGAGCTGGCGGGCGATCGCCACCGCTCGCTCCGGCGGCATCGGCCCCTCCTGCTCCAGCACCTCGCACAGCGAGCGCCCGGGCACGAAGTCCATGCTCAGGAAGTGGAGCGGCCCGTCGTGGCCGATGTCGTGGATGCGGACGACGTTGCGGTGGCTGACCTGGCGGGCGAGGATCAGCTCCTTGCGGAAGCGGTCGAGGAGCGCCTCGTCGGGCGCCAGCTCGCCGCGCAGCGTCTTGACCGCCACCTCGACGCCGAGCTGCTCGTCGAGGGCGCGGTAGACGACGCCCATGCCGCCCACGCCGACCAGCTCGAGGACGCGGTAGCGCCCGGCCAGGAGCGTGCCGGGCGCGAGCCGGCGCGGGCCGTCGCTGCTGGTGCGGGTGGCGCCGCCGTCGAAGCTCGCCGAGCCGGGATCGGTGCCCGGGTCGGGGAGCGCCGTGCTCATCCGTCCACCCCGAGGGGGCGGCGGTGGCTGGCGAGGACCCCGTGCCAGGTGGTGGGGTTGTCGTCGGCGGTGGCGGCGGCCGCGGCGGCGGCGCGCCCGAGCTGCAGGTGGGGCCCGAGCGAGCGGTCGAGCACCTCCTCGAAGCGCTCCCCCCAAGAGCGGCCGGCCGGCCCCTCGCCTTCCAGCTCGTGCGCCAGGGCGTGGAGCTCGTGGTCGAGGCGGGCGACGGCGATCGCCATCCCCGCCTGCGAGGCCAGCGCCTCGAGGATCTCGAGGTCCAGCTCGGTGAAGGCGGCGCCCGGGCGGCGGCTGTCGGCGTAGACGGCGCCGGCCAGCCGGTCGAGCACCTTGAGCGGCACGCAGAGGAGGGCGCGGATGCCCTCGCGCAGGACGCTCGGCCGCTCGCCGAGGTAGGCGTCGCTGCGCACGTCGGAGGTGGCGAAGGGACGGCCGGTGGCGAGCACCCGCTCGACGGCGGCGACGCTGCCCGAGAACTCCGCGTCGGCGAGGTCGGAGGAGCTGATGCCGGCGGTGGCGGTGATCGTCAGGTCGCCCCCCGCCTCGGCCAGGAGGACCATGCCGCGCTCGGCGCCGGAGAGAGCGAGGACGGAGTCGAGGATGCGGCGCAGCAGGCGCTCGAGCCCCTCGGCCGGGGCGAGGCTGCGGGAGAGGTCGAGCGAGGTGCGCCAGCGGCGGAGCCGCTCGTCGTTGCTCTCGGCCAGTTCGATGCGCTCGAAGCGGGCGAGGAGGCCGCCGAAGTTGACCCAGCAGCGGTCGGGGAGGGGGGCGACCTGGACCGGCGTGCCGTCGACGGCGGTGCCGTTTTTCGACTCCAGGTCGCTGAGCATCCAGGGCTCGCCGTCGCGCGCCGGCGGGGTGAGGCGGGCGTGGTGGCGGGAGACCCGGTCGTCGTCGAGCAGCACCTCGCAGCCCGCCTCCCGGCCCACCAGCAGCTCGCGATCGTCCGCGAGGTCGACGACGCGGGCCGGACCCATCGGCAGGTGGAGGATCAGGCGCGCGGCCATGCCGACGCTCAGATTGTCACAGAGACCCTCAGTCCGTCACAGGGACGGGCCGGCGGTGTTGCTCTTCAAATTGATGCTGAAGCGCAGGGTCCCGGCCGCGGCGCGCAGGGCGCCGGCGACGTTGGTGAGGTCGCGGGCCGAGCGCCAGACGTCGGGGATCTCGCCGCCGCTGTGCGCCTGGACCGCCGCGGCGAAGCCCTCGACCTGCTGGATCGCCGTCACCAGCTCGCCGGCCTGGTAGGAGGCGCGGGCCGCCGCCACGCGGTCGACGAGGTCGGCGTGGACCGCCGGCTGGATCGCCGCCTCGTGCTCGGCGAGCAGGCCCTGCAGGCGGTTGAACTTGCCGGCGATGACGGAATTGAGCGGCCGCACGTCGGCGACGATCAGCCATTCGGAGAAGCCGGGGCTCGTGCCGCGCGCCCGGTAGCTCCCCATGCCCATCGTCTCGGTGACGTCCTCGAAGGCGCCGCCGTCGCTGGACTTGAAGAGGCGGAGCGGGGTGTCGGCGGTGAAGGTGAGGTTGTGGGTGTGGAGGCCGACGGCGGCGATGCCGCTGAACGAGAGGCCGCCGGTGGCCGGCGGCTCGATCGCGAGGAGGACGGGGAAGCCGGCCGGGATCGAGATGCCGCTGGTGAGGCGCGAGACGATTGCGGGGTCCGTCAGGTCGACGAGCCGGGCCGAGAGCCCGAGGGCGTCGGGGGTGAGCCCCACCGCGCGCTCGAAGGCGATCGTCAGGTCGGCGCCGATGCCCCCCGGCAGGTCGATCCGCGCCGTGAGCGTGTCGCCCGAGACGACCGGGTCCACGATCCCCTGGGCGCGGAGCGCCGGGGCGGCGACAAGACAGGAGAAGGCGAAGAGGAAGAGGACGGCTGTCCGTTTCATGGTCATCCCCCCAAAAACAGCC
This sequence comes from Thermoanaerobaculia bacterium, assembly GCA_036397955.1. GTDB lineage: Bacteria > Acidobacteriota > Thermoanaerobaculia > Multivoradales > UBA5704 > DASUNQ01. The sequence goes on from DASWHY010000564.1 coordinate 7,345, forward strand.
AGCGCGATCAGCTTGCAAGGCCCGTGCACGAGCCAGGGCGGGAATTCTGCCAGCGGCCGGCGGCGGATGTCAATAGTAGTAGTACGACTATTGCCAAAAGCGCGATGGCGCCCTATCATCCGCCCGCCATGGCCGAGTCCACCCTGACCCAGGCCCGGCCCCCCGAGGAGCCGGCCGAGCTCTCTTCGCACGACCGCATCCTCCGGGCCGCCCGCCAGCTCTTCGCCCGGGAGGGCTACGAGAGCACCACGACGGCCGCCATCGCCCGCGCCGCCGGCACCAGCGAGTCGCAGCTCATCAAGCACTTCCGCGGCAAGGAGGGCCTCCTCGACGCCATCTTCGAGGATGCCTGGACGCGGATGGGGGAGGGGATCCGCGTCGCGCTCGAGCGCCCGGGGAAGACGCTGGCCAAGCTGCGCCTCCTGTCGGAGGTGCTCTTCGCCGGCCTCGAGTCCGACGCCGACCTGCGGACCCTGATGCTCCTCGAGGGACGGCGCATGCGCCGGCACGGCCAGATCGTGGTGCTCTCGCGCGGCTATCTGCAGCTCGTCCAGGTCCTCGACAACCTCCTCGAGGCGCTGCGGCAGAGCGGCGAGCTGCGCCCCGGGGTGGACCCGCAGGCGGCGCGCTCGGTCTTGATCGGCGCCTTCGAGGGGCTCTTGCGCGACCGGCTCCTCGCCGAGCGGGTCGGCTACCCGGCCGCGTACGGCCCGCGCGAGACGCGCGCCGCGTTCGCGGCGGTGCTCTCCGGGCTGGTCTCCCGCGACGACCGGCCCCCCTCCTGACGCACCAGCTGGTGCCCGAGGTAGCCGGCGAGCCAGAGCGCCGAGGCGGCGCAGTGGACGACGACCCAGGCCGTCCGCCAGCCCTCCGACACCGTCGTTTGGATCAAGTACCCCGAGACCACCATCGGCACCAGCGTCAGCGCCAGCCCGATGCCGCTCCGGCGCCCCTGC
>DASWHY010000565.1:0-7285 GCA_036397955.1 Thermoanaerobaculia bacterium
AACAACGCTAGCCCAACGTGCGCGTTAACTCCTTCTTTCTCCTACCACTTAGTGGCCTCAGGACGAGAACTAGCTAGAGCGAAGACCAGCCGTAGACCGTCACCCCGCGCCGCCGGAAGCTGCGCTCCCCGCCGTAGACGAGGGCCGCCGGGGCCGCGGGATCGCCGACCAGTTGGCGCCAGAAGTCGAGCCCGGAGAAGAAGTCCTCCGCCACCGTCTCGGCGGACTTGGTCTCGACCGCCACCAGCTCCCGCCCCTGCTCCAGGAGGACGTCGATCTCGTGGCCGGTCGAGTCGCGCCAGAAGTAGAGGTCCGGCTCCCGCCCCTGGTGAAGGGCGTTCTTCAGCCGCTGTCGAGGAAGTAGAGCTTGGGGGTCTTGATCAGGCGCTTCCCGAAATCGGCGTGGTGCGGGCGCAGGAGAGCTGGGCCAGGCGAGCGCCCAGCCCGTCCCGCGCCACGGTGACCAGGTTGAACAGGTTCACCGCGCAAGGCTGCTTCATCCCGTCTTCGGGTCCCAGGAGGACTTCCGAGGGAACGCCGCGGATCGTCGAGGTGATGGGGGCAACGGTCACGCGCGCCAGGTAGGCGAGAGACGAATCCCGCGTCAGGACGAGGACGGGCCGCGCATTGTCCGGCGGCGGGAAGCGGTAGAGCCGGGCCTCGCCGCGCTCTAGTCGTCCGGCCACGCCGCGGCCCGCTCCCACCGCGCGGCGTCGCCGGCGCGGTCCGGGCGCTGCTCGTAGCCGCTGCGGTCCCTTGCCTCCCGCTCCAGCACCTCCAGCCGCCGGAGGTGCTGGCGCAAGGCCGCCCGCACGAGCTCGGAGCGGTTGACCTGCGCCGCCCGCGCCGCGCGATCCACCTCGCGCAGCAGCTCCTCATCCAGCACGACCTGCACCGTCACCGCGCTCATGGTATGGAACCTATTCCACAGGATAGCCGACAGTGAATGGGGCCCGTCCTCCCCCGCCAAGTCCGGCTCAAGCCGCCTGCCAAAATATGCGCTTCCGTCGATGCGCCCCCCTGGTGTACACTCGCCCCGACCTTTCGTCTGACATTTTTTGGTAGGGGTCCGCCACCGCGAGGGATCGCCGTATGCCGCCGACGCTGAACCAGCTCTTGAAGCAGATGGTGGAGCAGGGGGGGTCCGACCTCCACATCACCACCAACTCGCCGCCGCAGATCCGGGTGGACGGCGTCTTGAAGCCGCTCAACGTGCCGCCCCTGAGCCCGACGGAGACCAAGCAGCTCTCCTACTCGATCTTGACCGACAACCAGAAGCACCGCCTGGAGGAGGACCTCGAGATCGACTTCTCCTTCGGCATCAAGGGGCTGGCCCGCTTCCGCGCCAACGTCTTCCACCAGCGCGGCGCCATCGCCGCCGCCTTCCGCCAGATCCCCTACGAGATCCGCGGCTTCCGCGAGCTGGGGCTGCCGGGCGTCGTCGAGCGGCTGTGCGAGAAACCGCGCGGCCTCGTGCTGGTGACCGGCCCCACCGGCTCCGGCAAGTCGACGACCCTCGCCGCGATGATGGACAAGGTCAACCGCGAGCGGCACGAGCACATCATCACCATCGAGGACCCGGTCGAGTACCTGCACAGCCACAAGAAGTGCATCGTCAACCAGCGCGAGCTGCACGCCGACACCCACAGCTTCTCGAACGCCCTGCGCTCGGCGCTGCGCGAGGATCCCGACGTCGTTCTCATCGGCGAGATGCGCGACCACGAGACCGTCGAGTCGGCGCTGCGCATCGCCGAGACCGGGCACCTGACCTTCGCCACCCTGCACACCAACTCGGCGGCGCAGACCATCAACCGGATCATCGACATCTTCCCCGCCCACCAGCAGGGGCAGATCCGCGTCCAGCTCAGCTTCGTGATCGAGGGGATCCTCTGCCAGTCGCTGCTGCCGCGCGCCGGCGGCAAGGGGCGGGTCCTGGCGATGGAGATCCTGGTGCCCAATCCCGCCATCCGCAACCTGATCCGCGAGGACAAGGTGCACCAGATCTACGGCATGATGCAGGCCGGCCAGGCCAAGCACGGCATGCAGACCTTCAACCAGTCGCTCGCCGCCCTCTACTTCAAGCGCATGATCACCCAGCAGACGGCGCTCGCGCGCTCGTCGCACCCCGACGAGCTGCAGGAGATGATCGCCCGCGGCCCCAGCGCCATCAACCCGGGGCTGGTCGGCGACGTGCGCGAGCCCCGCGAGGCGAGGAGCTAGCCGATGCCCAACTTCGTGTGGAAGGGCCGCGCCCGCTCCGGCGCCCTGCAGGAGGGGCAGCTCCTGGCCGACTCGCGCGACGCCGCCGTCGCCGCGCTGCGCCGCCAGCAGATCCAGATCCTCAACATCCGCGAGAAGGGGCGCGAGATCAAGCTCATCCCGCGCCTGCCGCGCGGCATCTCCGACAAGCGCGTCGCCATCTTCACCCGCCAGTTCTCGGTCATGCTCGACGCCGGGCTGCCGCTCGTCCAGTGCCTCGAGATCCTCGGCGAGCAGGAGGAGAACCAGAAGTTCCAGACGGTCATCCACCAGGTGCGCAGCGACGTCGAGGCCGGCTCCTCGCTGGCCGACGCCATGGCCAAGCACCCCAAGGCCTTCGACCGGCTCTACGTCAACATGGTGGCGGCGGGCGAGGCGGGGGGCATCCTCGACATCATCCTGCAGCGGCTGGCGGTCTACATCGAGAAGGCCGTGCGGCTGAAGAACCAGGTCAAGTCGGCCCTGATCTACCCGGCCTCGGTGATCATCATCGCCGCCTTCGTCGTCTTCATCATCCTGTGGAGGGTCATCCCGGTCTTCGCCCAGCTCTTCGCCGGCCTGGGCAGCGAGATGCCGCTCCTGACCCGCGTCGTCATCGGCGCCAGCAACTTCGTCGGCCGCTTCTTCATCCCCATCGGGCTGGTCATCGCCGCCACGGTCGTCATGATCATGCGCTGGCACAAGACCCACCGCGGCCGCCGGGTGCTCGACGGCTTGATGCTCAAGATCCCGCTCATCGGCATGCTGCTGCGCAAGGTGGCGGTGGCCCGCTTCTGCCGCACGCTGTCGACCCTGACCGCCTCCGGCGTGCCGATCCTCGACGGCCTCGAGATCACCGCCAAGACCTCCGGCAACGCGATCATCGAGGACGCGGTGATGGCCGTGCGCAAGGCGGTCGAGGAGGGCAAGACGATCAGCGACCCGCTGCGCGAGACCAAGGTCTTCCCGCCGATGGTGGTGCAGATGATCAACGTCGGCGAGCAGACCGGCGCCCTCGACCAGATGCTGTCGAAGATCGCCGAGTTCTACGAGGACGAGGTGGACACCGCGGTGACCGGCCTGATGAAGTTGATCGAGCCGATCATGATCACCGTCCTCGGGGCGATCATCGGCACCATCGTCACCGCCATGTACCTGCCGCTCTATTCGTTCCTCAAGGACATCGGGTAGGGAGACGAGTCAGCCCGCGCTCGCCCGTCAGCTCCGCTGGACCATCGCGATCCGCGTCGTCGCGATCGCCAGCGTGCTGCTGCCTTACGTCCTGCTCCAGCTCGCCTCGCCGCCGGTGGAAGGGACGGCGGCGACGCCCCCCGCGCCGGAAGTGTCGGCGGCGCCCGGCCCGCAGCCTGCCGCCCCGGCGTCCGAGCCGCTGCTGCCGCCGCGCGTCGTCTACCTGGTGGCGGGGCTGACGTTCCTCGCCACCCTCGCCTACATCGCTCTGCTCCAGACCTTCCCGGGCCACTACGCGCTCCAGGCCTACGCCCAGTTCGCCGGCGACCTGCTGCTCATCACCCTCCTCGTCTACTCGGTCGGCGGCATCGCCAGCCCCTTCTCGCTCCTCTACTTGATCGTCATCGCGGTGGCCTCGACGCTGCTGCGCCGCCGCGCCGGCGTCCTCGTCGCCTCGGCCGCCTACCTGCTCTACGCGCCGCTCGTCCTCGGGCTCTACTTCGGCTGGCTGCCGGCGGCGCCGCACGCGCCGGCCGAGACGGTCTCCGCCCTCCGCCTGGCCTACAACCTGGCGGTCCACTTCGTCGGCTTCTACGCCGTCGCCCTCTTGACCTCCTACCTCGCCCACAACGTGGCGCGCGCCGAGCAGGCGCTGGAGGAGAAGAGCGAGGACCTGGCCGACCTCCAGGTGGCCTACCGCGACGTCGTGCAGTCGATCGGCAGCGGCCTCGTCACCACCGACCTCGCGGGGACGGTCACCAGCGCCAACCGCGCCGCGCTCGACATCCTGGGCGAGATCGTCGAGGACGCCGACCGCGAGCTCGTCGGCCTGCCGATCCACCGCACCCGCCTCTTCGACGCGGCGCGCTGGCGGGGGATCGCCGCGGCCGGCCTCGGCGAGGAGCAGATCCGCGCCGAGGTCGAGGTGCCGCACGGCGGCGAGGTCGCGACCTTCGGCTATACCGTCTCGCAGCTCACCGACGCCGCCGGCGACCACCGCGGCTACATCCTCGTCTTCCAGGACCTGACGCGCTGGCGGCGGCTGCAGGAGCAGATGCGCCTGAAGGACCGCATGGCGGCGGTCGGCGAGCTCGCCGCCGGCCTGGCGCACGAGATCGGCAACCCGCTGGCCGCCATCTCCGGCTCGGTCCAGCTCCTCTCCGGCGCGGTCGGCGAGGGGCCCTCGGAGCGCAAGCTGGTCGAGATCCTGCTCAAGGAGAGCCGGCGGCTCGACCGCACGATCAAGGGATTCCTGCGCTTCGCGCGGCCGCGCGAGCGGGTGAGCGTGCACTTCGACATCGCGCGGCTGCTGTCGAACAACTTCGAGCTGCTCCGCAACAGCGACGAGGTCTCGCCGCGGCACCGGCTCACCGTCGCCCTCGAGCCCCCCTCGGCGAGCCTGGTGGCCGACCCCGACCAAGTGAGCCAGATCTTCTGGAACCTGGCGCGCAACGCGCTGCGCGCCATGCCCGACGGCGGCGAGCTCGCGGTCTCCGGGCGCCTGGTCGGCGACCGCTACCGCCTGCAGGTGGCCGACACCGGGCGCGGCATGGCCGAGGAGGAGCGCGCCAACCTCTTCCACCCCTTCCAGTCCTTCTTCGACACCGGCACCGGCATCGGCATGGCGATCGTCTACCGCATCGTCGAGGAGCACGGCGGGCGGGTGGACGTCGAGAGCCAGCCCGGCCGCGGCACGACGATCACCGTCGACCTGCCGGCGCTGGGGCAGGGCATCGCGGTGCCGGCCTCGCTGGCCGCCGAGGCGCGGCCGTGAGCGCGCCGGCCGGCCGCCGCCGCCTCCTCGTCGTCGACGACGAGGCGAGCATGGTGGACTTCCTCGCCCTCCTCTTCCGCGACGACGGCTACAAGGTGGACACCGCCGGCTCGGTCGAGGAGGCGCGGCGGGCGCTCGCCGGGCAGGGGTTCGACCTCGTGCTCTGCGACATCCTGATGCCGGACGGCAGCGGGCTCGACCTGCTCAAGGAGATCAAGGCCAGCGACCCCAACGCCGCGGTGGTGATGATGACCGCCTACACCTCGACGCGCTCGGCGATCGAGGCGATGAAGCTCGGCGCCTACGACTACATCTCCAAGCCCTTCGACGTCGACGAGCTGCGGCTGGTGGCGCAGAAGGCGCTCGAGCGGGTGGAGCTGGTGGACGAGAACGTCTACCTGCGCCGCGAGCTGGAGCAGAAGTACACCTTCGCCAACATCATCGGCAAGAGCTCGCGGATGCAGGCGATCTTCTCGCTCATCGACCGGGTGGCGCGCACCGGCTCGACGGTGCTGATCCACGGCGAGAGCGGCACCGGCAAGGAGCTGATCGCCCGCGCCATCCACTTCGCCAGCCCGCGCGCGCAGCGGCGGTTCCTGTCGATCAACTGCGGGGCGCTGCCGGAGAACCTCCTCGAGAGCGAGCTCTTCGGCCACGAGCGCGGCGCCTTCACCGGCGCGGTGCGCGAGAAGAAGGGGCTCTTCCACGAGGCCGACCGCGGCACCCTCTTCCTCGACGAGATCGGCGAGATGACCCCCGCGATGCAGGTCAAGCTGCTGCGCGCCCTCCAGGAGAGGACAGTGCGCAAGGTCGGCGGCACGCAGGAGGAGGCGGTGGACGTGCGAATCATCGCCGCCACCAACCAGGACCTCGAGGGGAAGATCGCGCGCGGCGAGTTCCGCGAGGACCTCTACTACCGGATCAACGTCATCCCGATCCACCTGCCGCCGCTGCGCCAGCGGCGCGAAGACATCCCGCCGCTCGCCGACTTCTTCATCGACAAGTACAGCAAGCAGATGGAGCAGCCGCCCAAGCGCCTCTCGGTCGAGGCGATGCGCATCGTCGAGGGCTACGACTGGCCGGGCAACGTGCGCGAGCTGGAGAACCTGATCGAGCGCCTGCTGGCGCTGGCGCCCGGCGAGACGATCACCTCGCGCGACTTGCCGGTGCACCTGCTGACCCACCGCCGCGGCGGCTCCGCCGACGGCATCACCCTGCCGCGCGAGGGCCTCGACCTCGAGGCCTACCTCGACGAGGTCCGCGCCCAGCTCATGACCCAGGCCCTCGAACGCGCCAGCGGCGTCCAGACCCAAGCCGCCGAGCTCCTCGGCATGAGCTTCCGCAGCTTCCGCTACTACGCCAAGAAGGCCGGGCTCAAAGGGGACGGCGGGGAGGAGGTGGAGGAGGGGTGACGGCCGATTACCCCGTCTCGATGTCGGTCTACGTAACGATGTTCCGCCCCTCCAACGACTGTTGAGGTGAGCGGCGGCGGTAGCCGACCGCTAGACCAAGTTATGCGGCGCACCACTATTGCCCCTTGCGCGGCGCGCCCTTCGCAAGCGAGCCACGGTACAGACCGTGTTCTCGATCATGGCACTTCACATGCTGAGGGACTAGATTTGAAGGGGCATGCTGGTCGGGAATGCCGCGCTTCAGGTGGTGGAATATGGCATCCGCGAAAGGTAACTCTTCACCGCATCGATGGCAGCGCCTCTTCCAGTGTGTATAGGCCGCTCGCTTCTGCGCGCCGGAGGCGTTGCGCCCCCAGGATGGGTGCCGCTGAACTGAGTAAAAGACCTCGTTGGCCACCTCCTGCGAGCTGAGAGAGTGCTCGGCCGCCTGAGACTCAACTAGGCAGGAAAGCGCGGTGCGAATGGCCAACTTGATTTCGGTCTTCATCTCCAATACCTCCTCCGCTCCATCGCCCATCGAACCCGTCGCCGCATAACGCCCGCTGAACTGAGGGCGCGCGTCAGCGCGTCCGCTCCGGTGCTCTTCGAGAACGATGGCGACGATCGCGGAGGCGTCGAGGATCACACGCCCTCCGGGCCGTGGCCGAGGATCTCCTCCTTCTCGCGCTTG
>DASWHY010000566.1:0-2195 GCA_036397955.1 Thermoanaerobaculia bacterium
AGCTCGCCCATCTCGGTGCCCAAGGTCGGCTGGTAGCCGACCGCCGAGGGCATGCGGCCCAAGAGCGCCGAGACCTCCGAGCCCGCCTGCGAGAAGCGGAAGATGTTGTCGATGAAGAGCAGGGTGTCGACGCCGGTCTGGTCGCGGAAGTACTCGGCCATGGTGAGGGCCGAGAGCGCCACCCGCAGGCGGGCGCCCGGCGGCTCGTTCATCTGGCCGAAGACCATCACGGTCTGGTCGAGGACGCGCTTGCCAGTGTCGCCGATCTTCGTCTCCTGCATCTCGAGCCAGACGTCATTGCCCTCGCGCGTCCGCTCGCCGACGCCGGCGAAGCAGGAGTAGCCCGAGTGGAAGCGGGCGAGGCGGGCGATCAGCTCCTGGATGATGACCGTCTTGCCGACCCCGGCGCCGCCGAAGAGGCCGGCCTTGCCGCCGCGCACCAGCGGGCAGAGGAGGTCGATGACCTTGATCCCGGTCTCGAACAGCTCGGTCTTCGACGACAGCTCGTCGAGCTCCGGCGGCGCGCGGTGGATCGGGCGGCGCTCCATCGCCGGGATCGGGCCGAGCCCGTCGATCGGCTCGCCGACCAGGTTGAAGACGCGGCCGAGCGTCCCCTCGCCGACCGGCACGGTGACCGGCGAGCCGGTGTCGAGGATCTGCGCGCCGCGCTGCAGGCCCTCGGTCGAGCCGAGCGCCACCGCGCGCACCTTGCCGCCGCCCAAGTGCTGCGCGACCTCGCACCAGAGGGTGTCGTGCGTGGTCTCGCCGAGCACGGTGCGCTCGACCTCCACCCGCAGCGCGTTGTAGATCGAGGGCAGTTGCTCCTCGGCGAACTGCGCGTCGAGGGTCGAGCCGATGACCTGGGTGACCGAACCGTAGTTGCCGTTCGTCGTTGCCGTGGTTGCCATGTGCGGACCTTTCTCGCTTCAGGACAGGGCGTTGGCGCCGCCTACGATGTCCAGCAGCTCCATGGTGATCTGGGTCTGGCGCGCCCGGTTGTACTGCCGGGTGAGCGTCTTGATCATGTCGCCGGCGGCGTCGGTGGCGGCCTTCATCGCCACCATCCGCGCCACCTGCTCGGAGACCGCGGCGTCGGTGAAGGCCTGGAAGAGGCGGACGCGCACGGTGGCCGGCAGCAGCTCGTCGAGCAGCTCGGCGGGGCCGGGGGAGAACTCGTATTCGATCTGCCGGCCCGGCGTCCCCGGGCCGGCGCCGGCCGGCGGCTCCGGCGCCCGCTCGGCGAGCGGCAGGAGCTGCATCACCCCGGGGCGCTGCACGCCGGCCGAGTGGAACTGCATCGACGCGACGTGCGCCGCGGCGATCTCGCCGGCCAGGAAGCGGGCCATGAGGGCGTTGGCGATCGGCTCGACCTGGTCGAAGCGCGGCTTGTCGCTGACCCCGGTCGTCTGCTCGGCGACCGGCCGGCGGAGGAAGCGGAAGTAACCGATCCCCTTCTTGCCCACCATGTGGACGTCGGTCTCGATCCCCCGCTCCCGCTGCTCGTCGAGGTGGGCGAGCGCGGCGCGCAGGACGCCGGCGTTGTAGCCGCCGGCCAAGCCGCGGTCGCTGGTCAGGACGACGAGCGCCGAGCGCGGCACCTCGTCGTGGGTGGCGAGGAGCGGGTGGCTCACCTCTTCGCCCGCGGCGCGTGACAAGTCGGCCGCCAGCTCGGCCAGCTTCTGCGAGTAGGGCTTGGTCGCCGTCGCGCGGTTGAAGGCCGCCTGGAAGCGGGCGGTGGCGATGAGCTGCATCGTCCGCGTGATCTTGCGGATGTTGCGCGCCGCCTTGCGCCGCTTGATGAGGACCCGCCGGTTGGCCATCGGTCAGCAGCTCGCGGTCACTTCCAGTGGGTCTTGAAGTCGGCGATCACTTTGCGCAGCGTCGCCGCCAGCGCGTCGGAGAGCTCGCCGGTGCGGTTGATCTCGTCGAGCACCTCCGGGTGCTCGTCGCGCACGTGCTTCAGCAGCGCCTCCTCGAAGCGCGCCACCTGGTGGGCCGGCAGCTCGTCGAGGAAGCCCTGGGTGCCGGCGTAGATCGAGACCACCTGCTCGGCCAGCGGATAGGGCCGGTACTGCGGCTGCTTCAACAGCTCGACCATCCGCAGCCCGCGGTCGAGCTGGCGCTGGGTGGCCGGGTCGAGCTCGGTGCCGAGCTGGGCGAAGGCCTCGAGGTCGCGGAAGGCGGCGAGGTCGAGG
>DASWHY010000567.1:0-2515 GCA_036397955.1 Thermoanaerobaculia bacterium
GAGCCCGATCCGGTCCTCCATCCGGTTCGAGATGTAGGCGAGGAGGAGCGCGGCGTGGATCGCGTGGTCGAGGCGGGTCAGCCGCGCCACCCGCGCCGCCATGCGGTGGCCGCGGTCGAGGCAGACGACGATGTCCTGCGAGCGGTCGAGCCGGAGCTCCTGGACGATCAGCTTGCGGTGCCGGGCCGAGGCCTTCCAGGCCACGTCGCGCAGGTCGTCGCCCTGCACGTAGTCGCGCAGGCGGTCGAACTCCCGCCCCTTGCCGAGCCGCGCCGAGGCGCGGCTGCCGAGGCCGCGCAGGGCGAAGCGGTTGAGCCGCCGATGCAGTCGCCCAACGGCCTTAAGGTTCGGCAGCACCTGCACCTCACCGGGTACCGGCAGGGCGAGCCGGCGCTCGACCAGCCCCCAGCGGGTGATCGCGGCGTGCGGCGGCGGCAGCGTCGCCCGCCCGCGCTCGACGCCGCGCACCGTGAAGCGGAAGCGCGCCAGCTCGCCGGGCCGCAGCTGCCGCGCCTCCTCGCTCGCCGCGGGCTCGAGCAGCGGCGGCCAGACCTGCCGTACCACCAGGCGGAGCGCCCGCGGCGCGTGGCTGGCGACCGCCAGCTCCACCTCCTCCGGCTCGTCGAGCGAGAGCGCCAGGCGGGCCGGCCGTTCGGCGGCGAGCCGCGTGCGGGCGAGGGAACCCGCCTCGACAGCCGCCGCCGCGCCGAGCGCCAGGACGGCGGCGGCGAGCGGTGCGCCGAGCGCCGGCAGCCAGTGCGCCGCGACGGCGGCGAGCGCCAGGAGCGCCAGCAGGCGGATCGCGCGCTCGCCCGGCCGCATCGCCTCGCCCTACCGCGGCACCGGCACCTGCTCGAAGATCTGCCGCAGCAGGTCGGGCAGGTCGGCCCCCTCCATCTCGGCTTCCGGGTTGAGCGTCACGCGGTGGGCGAGCACCGGCGCCGCCATCTCCTTGACGTCGTCGGGGCTGACGAAGTCGCGCTCGCGCAGCAGGGCGAGGGCGCGGCTGCTCTCGAGGAGCGCGAGCGAGCCGCGCGGGCCGGCGCCGATCTCCACCCAGTCGTGGGTGCGCGTCGCGGCGACGACCTGGAGCATGTAGGCGCGCAGGCTCTCGTCCACCCGCACCCAGCCGGGCAGCCCGCGCCGGCAGGCCAGGAGCTCCGCCGGCCCGAGCACCGGCGCCAGCGCGCGCACCCCCTCCTCCAGCAGGCGCACGCCGCCGGCGTAGGCGGCGAGCATCGCCGCCTCGGCCTCGGCGGCCGGGTAGTCGAGCGCCACCTTGAGCAGGAAGCGGTCGCGCTGCGCCTCGGGGAGCGGATAGGTGCCCTCGAACTCGACCGGGTTCTGGGTCGCGAAGACGGTGAAGATCGGCGACACCTCCCGCCGCTCGCCGTCGAGGGTGACGGCGCTCTCCTGCATCGCCTCGAGCAGCGCCGCCTGGGTGCGCGGCGGCGTGCGGTTGACCTCGTCGGCGAGCAGCACGTCGGTGAAGATCGGCCCCGCCCGGAACTCGAACTCCTGCGTCTTCTGGTTGTAGATGTTGGTGCCCAGCAGGTCCGCCGGCATCAGGTCGGGCGTGAACTGGATGCGGCGGAAGCGGCAGTCGAGGAGGCGCGCCATCGCCAGGGCGAGGAGGGTCTTGCCGGTCCCCGGCACCCCTTCGAGCAGCGCGTGGCCGCCGGCCAGCAGGCAGACCAGCATCTGCTCCTTGACCCGCTCCTGGCCGAGGACCACGCGGTCCAGCTCCACGCGCAGCGTCCGCCACCTCGCGGCCACGTCCGCGGCGCTCAACGCGGCCCGCGGCCCGGTGCTCGCCTCAAGCATGCTCCACCCCCTGGAAGGCCCGGTTCAGGCGCTCCAGCCCGTCCTTGAACTGTCCCGGCTTCAGGTCCGCCGCGCGCATCCTTTCGCCGCCCGGCGCCTCGGGCTGCCCGGCGTCGCCGGCGAGGGCGTGCACCCGCGCCTCCAGCGCCGCGCCGCGCAGGCCGGTGCGCAGGGCCACCGCGGCGGCCAGCGCCCGCCGGTAAAGCGCCAGCGCCTCGCGCCGCGACAGCGCCCGCGCGTAGAGCTGCGCCAGCGAGTCGACGAGGTCCACCGCCTCGCGCCGGCGGGCGGGTGGCTCCGGCTCCGGCGGCCCCAGCCGTGCCCGGCCGCGCCAGAAGGCGGCGAGCGCGGCGAGGGCGCCGATCGAGAGCGCCGGCCCGAGCCCCCAGTCGAGGAGGAGGGCGCGCACGCCCCTCTCCTGCGCGAGGTCGTGCGCCCGCTCGTCGAAGTAGACCGGCCGCCCGCTCCCCGCCAGCGCTTCGAGGAGCCGGAGGTGGTCCGCCCGCGCGAGGTGGGCGTTCTCGAAGACCTCCGGTGCGGCGAGGGCGATCAGCTCGCCGCGGCCGACGCTCCGCCGGCTCGCCACCGCCTCCCCGCCGAGCGCGAAGAGCGCGTGCCCGAGCGGCAGCCCAGGCGCCGCCAGCACCCGCGCCGACGGCGGGCGCAGGCGCTCGACGGCCGGCCAGAGCGG
>DASWHY010000568.1:0-1691 GCA_036397955.1 Thermoanaerobaculia bacterium
GCGGCGCAGCTCGCGCACCAGCTCCTCGAAGCGCTGGCGCGGCCAGGGACGGCCGCCGGCGCCGCCCTGGACGCCCGGATAGACGCCGACGCGCGGACCGTCGCCGCCGACGCGCGCCCGTGCCAGCCGCTCACGGGCGGCCTCGCGCAATGCGGGGCCGACGCTCAGGCGCGGGCGGGGCGCCGCGGGCAGCGGCGCGCCCATGGCGTCGAGCAGCTCGCGAGCGTCCTCGCAGGCGGGACGCTCCGCGATCCGCCGAGGACGGCGGACGCGGCGGTTGAGCGGCCAGCCGCCGAGCAGCGAGGCGTAACCCCAGCGCTCGCCGATGCCCACCGAGCGGGCCAGCCGGGCGTCGTCGGGGCGGCGGCTCAGCACCACGGCCTCTTCGCAGGTGGCCGCGCTGACCAGGACCCGAGTCGCGGCCGGCACGGGGACGCGCGGCACCAAGTCGAGCTCCGCCGCGGCGAGACGCAGGAGCGGCAGCACCTCGGAGCCGGCCAGGGCCACGACGCGGCGTCCGCTCGCCGCCAGGGCGTCGAGGGCCGGCAGGCAGCGGATGAGGTCCTCCGGCGCGTCGGGCAGCGTCACGAGGCAGCGGCGGCTCATGTCCGGCAGGATACGTGATGGCCACCGGCCGAGGGGGCTTCCTGGTCCACTGCAGACGCCCGAGCAGATCCTGCGGCTCAGGAGCGGCTGCGCAGCAACGCGACTTGCTCGTGCGGTCCTTAGCGCCGGGGTCGGCCGCGAGGGCTCCCGGAGACGATCCGCGGCCGAGGATCGCCTCCGGGGCGCCCGCGAACGGTGGCTCCGCGGCTGCGGCGCGGCCGGCGGGCAGTCCTCTACGGGGGTCCAGCCGGCGGCAACTACGGCTCATGTCGAGAAACGAAGGCAGCGAGAGCTCACGCACGGCTCCTTGCGGTCCACGTCTCCAACGCCTCCAGGCAGCGTCGCGCCAGTGCGTCGGCGTCGTCGCCCGGCGCCGCGGCGACGGGGGGCAGGAACGATACCGTCCAGCGCTCGCGGTGCTCAGGCAGGGCCACCATCCAGACTCCCGCCAGGCCCGCGTCCAGGGCCCGGCGCGCCGCGGCGGAGGCGTCATCCATGCTTTCGCGGCCGTCGAGGAAGAGGTCGAGGACCCGGCGGGCGACGCGCGGACTGCCCACCGGCGCCAGCAGCAGGAGCGTCGCGCCGTCGGCGTTCTCCCAGCCCACGTAGTCGAGCCGCTCGCAGAGCTTGACCGGCGGCAACCGCAGGGCCCGCCGTTCGGCGAGGCGCAGACGCAGACGCGTAAGAGGACCGCCGGCACGCCCTCGCATCACCTCGACGACCCGCCCGCGGCGATCTCCGCCAGCCGTTCGTCGAGCCAGACGAAGAGCTCCGGCGCCGGCGCCGCGCGGATCGGCACCTCGGCCAGCGGCAGCTCCAGGCGACCCTGCAGCTTCACCCGGTCCTTGCCGGTGGCCATCACTACGGTCGCGCCGCTTTGGTGAAAGCGGCGGGCGATCTTGGCGAGGCTGGCGTCCGGATACTCGTGGTGGTCGGGGAAGACGAGGTGGTCGGCGACCGGGAACCCGAGACGCTCGACCGTGTCGCGAAACGACCGCGGCCGGGCGATGCCCGAGACCAGGAGCGCCCGCGACCCCGGAGGCACGGGCTTGCCCGAGCCGGCCTGGCCGGGACCCGGAGCGGTG
>DASWHY010000569.1:0-2176 GCA_036397955.1 Thermoanaerobaculia bacterium
CCGGCGGCTCCAGGAGGCCAACGCCGGGCTGCAGCTCCTCTCGGCGCTCGACGGCCTGACCGGCATCGCCAACCGCCGCCGCTTCGAGGAGGTCCTCGACCTCGAGTGGCGGCGCGCCTCCCGCGCCGGGCTGCCGCTCGCCATCGCCATGGTCGACATCGACCACTTCAAGCGCTACAACGACGCGCAGGGGCACCAGCGCGGCGACGACTGTCTGGTGCGGGTGGCGCACGCCCTGGCCGGCAGCCTCCATCGCGCCGGCGACTTCGTGGCGCGCTACGGCGGCGAAGAGTTCGTCGTCGTGCTGCCGGGGAGCGACGAGGAGCAGGCGGTCGCCTATGCCGAGACGCTGCGGCGCGGGATCGAGGCGCTGGCGATCCCGCACGCCGACTCGGCTCCCGCCGGCGTGGTGACGGTGAGCGCCGGCGTCGCCGCCGCGGTTCCCGAGCCCGGCGCCCCCCCGGCCGCGCTCGTCGAAGCCGCCGACCGCGCCCTCTACGCCGCCAAGCGCGGGGGCCGCAACCGCGTCGAGCGCGCCGGCGGCTAACCCGCGCGCCGCCGCTCGCGCCAGAGGGCGAAAGCGATCCAGAGGTTGCCGGCGAAGGTGGCGGCGGCGAGGACGACGAGCGGCGGCAGCGCGGGCCAGAGGGCGAGGAGGCCGGCGGCCTGGTAGAGCAGGCCGCAGACGCGGAAGGGCTCGAATGCGAGGCCGCCCAGGAGCCAGAGGGAGTGGCCGAGGAGGAGGAGCCAGAGGGCCGGCAGCGCCCACGCCAGGTCCTGCCAGACGAGCAGGACCGACAGGGCAAGCGCTACCAGGGACAGGTTCCCCTGGATCGACAGCGCCCACCCCGCGAGCGGCGTGCCGCCGCGCCCCAGCCGGCGCGCCCGCACGTGCCCGGCCACTTCCACCGCCCCCGCGACCAGGATCGCCGCCGACCAGACGAGGAGGACCGCCGCCGGCCCGCTGCGGCGGAGCGCCGCCGGTGTGAGGAGCGCCGCCGCCGGCAGGGCCAGCGCCCACGCCACCCACGGCCAGGGGGAGGAAAGGTAGGGCCGGCTGGCCTCGCGGAAGCGGTCGCGCACCGCCTCGAGGTCGTCGCCATCCTGCGCCGGCGACCAGTCCACCAGCGGGTCGTACTCGGAGGACATCGCTCCTAAGGATACGTCCGCGGAGGCGCCTCCATCATGCGGCCGGAAGCCGAGACTGCGCCTAATCCGCCTCCCGTGCCTGCTCGGTGAGGATGGTGAGGCGGTTGTCCACCATCTGAGCGAAGCCCCCTTCCACCCGCAGCTTGTGGTTCCCCTGCGGCGACTGCACCCGCAGCTCCCCCTTGCCCAGTTTGTAGAGCAGCGGCGCGCGGTTGCGCAGGATGCCGACCTCGCCGTCCCAGGCGGGGAAGGCGACGAAGGTGGCCTCGGTCTCGAGCACCGCGCGCTCGGGGGTGATGACGCTGACGTGGAAGGTGTCGGCCATCGCGCGATCGGCTACTTGAGCTGCTCCGCCTTGGCCGCCGCCTCTTCGATCTTGCCGACGTACATGAAGGCCTGGTCGGGGAGGTGGTCCCACTTGCCGTCGGCCAGCTCCTCGAAGGAGCGGATGGTGTCTTCGCGCGAGGTGTAGTTGCCGGGGAAGCCGGTGAACTGCTCGGCGACGTAAAAGGGCTGCGACAGGAAGCGCTCGATCTTCCGCGCCCGGCGCACGACGATCTTGTCGTCCTCCGACAGCTCGTCGACGCCCAAGATGGCGATGATGTCCTGGAGGTCCTTGTAGCGCTGGAGGATCTGCTGCACCCGGCGCGCCACGGTGTAGTGGTGCTCTCCCAGGAACTCGGGGGCGACGATGCGGCTCGACGACGCCAGCGGATCGACCGCCGGGTAGATCCCCTTCTCGGCGATGCCGCGCTCGAGGTTCACGGTCGAGTCGAGGTGGGTGAAGGCGGTGGCCGGCGCCGGGTCGGTGTAGTCGTCGGCCGGGACGTAGATCGCCTGGATCGAGGTGACGGCGCCGCGGCTGGTCGAGGTGATCCGCTCCTGAAGCTCGCCCATCTCGGTGCCCAAGGTCGGCTGGTAGCCGACCGCCGAGGGCATGCGGCCCAAGAGCGCCGAGACCTCCGAGCCCGCCTGCGAGAAGCGGAAGATGTTGTCGATGAAGAGCAGGGTGTCGACGCCGGTCTGG
>DASWHY010000570.1:0-6389 GCA_036397955.1 Thermoanaerobaculia bacterium
CCGTTGAAGGCAACATACCGGATACTAAAGGACTCGATGTCACTGATACGATTGCAATTACTCCACAGTGGTTCACACCTGCTGGGATTAAGCCATCAAGGCTTTTGGTGCAAGCTTTCGCGAATAGCGATGGGGTACGCCGGCTATTGACTCCACACCAACGAGGGCGTGAGGTTGAGCCAGTTACGCCATCAAGGCCGGAAGGAGGGATTCATGCTTCGATCGCCATAAATTTGTGGCCTGTGCAGAGTCGCCCTTCACCGGCTGGCTCGGATACTTTTTACTGGCTCGTTACGCCGGACATGGAGGGTCGATGGAGAATTGAGTTCGAGATCAGAGAATTCGTCTTAAAGAGCGGCCCATTTTTGGAGAAACTCAAGATTCCCGTCCTTCTTCAGCTCGCCGGCCCTGAGGAAGAATGACCGAGTGCGGGTGGAAGCCCGATTCAGAGTTTCATTCCAGGCGATCCACCAAGGGAAAGGATCGCTGGCACCGCCATCAGAGATAGTCCAGTAGATCTGCTAGTGGCCGTACCAGATGGACTGAGACCGAGGGCCGCGAAGTGTCCCGTACATTCAGTGGATTGGTTGGGGGGGCGGTTGTGGTGGCGAATGTAGGTCATGAGCTTTCTTCTGATACCTGCGATCGAGGTGGAAGATCCCGCGGGCGATGGCGTCTCGTTCGATCTTGGCGAACCAGAGCTTGACCTGATTGAGCCAGGAAGAGTACGTCGGCGTGAAGTGCAACGCCCGAATCGGCCCAGGTGGTGAGGTACGGGCGGTTGAACCAGACGACCGCCAGCCGGCCGGTGTCGTCCTCCACGCTCCCGCGCACCAGCGCCAATCCGCGCCGCCGGACACGCACCGCCTTGAGGTCCGTCAGCCGCCCGCGCACCGTCACCTCGCCCGCGGCGCACACCTCGCCCACCGGTGTTACCGCGCGCCGGTCCTCGTAGCGGTGCGGCAGGTGGAAGAGGAGATCGCCGACCGTGAAGTACCCTGCCGCCGCGAACGCCCCCCCCCGCGCCGGCCCGATGCCGCGCACCGCGGTCAACGGGGTGTCAGGGGTGAGGGGCACGCGGGAAGGATACGACGCGCCGCCGCGGCCTAATTCGGGATCTCGAAGCGCAGCGCCACCACCCCGCACCGCACCTCGTCGCCGGCTTTCAGCTCGCCGGGGATGCCGGTTTCGAGGCGGGCGCCGTTGAGGAAGGTATTGTTGACGGTGCCGATCTCCTCGGAGAGGAAGAACTTGGCGCCGCGGCGGTAGATCTTGGCGTGGCGGCGGGAGACCGAGCGCTGGTTATCCACCGGCGAGAGGTCGATGTCGGGCCAGATGCCGGTGACCGGGTCCTTCCGCCCGATCGTCGTCTCCGAGCCGCGGGCGAGCGGGAACTCCATCCCGGACTGCGCGTGCCGCAACCGCTCGGGGGCGCTCGGCGCCGGCGGTTCCTGGAAGGACGGCACGTCGGAGAAGCCGCGGTTGGTCTGGTCCATGAGGTCGCGGAGCTGCTGGTCGGTCTCGCGCAGCCGGCGCGACAGCTTGCGCATCATGCGCACCGCGATCTCCGGGTTGTCGCGCAGCATCTGGTCGAACGTCGAGCCGTTGATCTGCACCAGCCGGACGTGGCTCACGGCGCGCGCCGAGCCCGCGCGCGGCAGGTCCTCGAGCAGCGCCATCTCGCCGAAGAAGTCCCCCTTGTCGAGCACCGCGAGCTGCCGCTCCTCGCCGCCGGCGCGCTTGGTGATCTCGACCTGCCCTTCCTGGATGATGAACATCTCCCGCCCCAGCTCGCCTTCGCGGAAGACGTAGTTGCCGGCGGAGTGCTCGACCGCAGTGTAGACCGAGGCTTTCTTGGGCGCGGGGGTGGCGCCGGTGCCGGTGCTTTTGAAGACTTGGTTGCTCATCGCTCGGCGATCCGGTCGCTGCCCAGCGTCAGGCGGGCGCCCTCGAGCCGCGCCGGCAGGCCGAGCGGCAGCGTCAGGTTGGGGGCGCGGTGGCCGCTCCGCTCCCCCCAGGCCAGCGGCCAGGGGAAGCCGGCGAGGCTCTCGGCCATCAGGGCGATGCGGGCCTCGACCTCGGCGCCCGGAGGCTGCGGGCCGTCGCCGTCGAAGTGCCCGATCACCATGCCGCGGATCGCGGCGAGGCTACCCGACAAGCGGAGGTGGGTCAACATTCGGTCGAGGCGGTAGAGCGGCTCGTTGACGTCCTCCAGGAAGACGATGCCGCCGGCGAGATCGGGCGCCCACGGCGTGCCCAGCGTCCCCACCAGGAGCGACAGGGAGCCGCCGAGGAGCGGCCCCTCCCCGACGCCGTCGCGCAGCGCGCCGGCGAGCGGGTGCTCGACCGGGTAGTCGCCGGCGAGGGCACCGAGGAGCGACTCCTCCTCCTCCGGCAGGAGACCGCGCGCCAGCTCGGCCGCCACCAGCGGGCCGTGGAAGGCGGCGACGCCGAGCCGTTGCACGACCGCGAGGAGGAAGGGCGTCAGGTCGGAGTAGCCGACGTAGGCGCGCGGCGTGCGCGCCAGGAGCTGCCAGTCGAGCTCCGGCAGGAGCCGCAGCAGGCCGTGGCCGCCGCGGGCGAAGAGGATCGCCGGCAGGTCGGGGTCGGCGGCCAGCTCGTGGAAGGCGGCGAGGCGCTCGGCGTCGCCGCCGGCGAAGCGCACCTCGCCGGTGCCCGCGACTGCCTCGAGGTTGCGCGCCGGCACCGGCTCGAAGCCCAGCCGCGCGAGCTCGGCCAGACCGCGCCGCAGCCGCTCGGGATCGACCGCGCCGGAGAGCGCCGCCACTCCCACGCGCGCCCCCGGGCGGACCGGGGGCGGGAGCGGGGCGGCGGCGGTCATCCTAGTTGTCGTTCTCGATCGACGGGATCGAGCGCAGGAACTCGTAGACGGCCCGCAGGTCGCGCTCGATCATGTGGCTGTAGACCGGCCAGGGCATCACTTGAGGAGCGGCCCGAGCTGCGGGTGCCGGTCGGGGTCGTGGCCGGTGCGCATGATGTTCCGGAATTCCCGGCAGTCGTTGCAGCCGCCCTGCGCGTTGACGATGTAGCTGCCGAGGCCCACCAGCGCGCGGTTGCGGCCGCGCAGCTTGAGCGGCACCGGCGCGATGTTGAAGCCGCGGATGATGCGCTGCGTCTCGGAGTCGGGCGCCGGGGTGGGCTGTCCCTGGACGTCGGACAGGGCGACGGCGAGCAGGACGGGGACGGCCAGCAGGGAGATCCAAGTCTTGGCTCTCATCGGTTTCTCTCCTCTCCTCGTCGACGGTCAGGCGAGCGCTTGCAGGAGGTCTGCCAGCAGGTCGTCGGGGTGCTCGAGGCCGATCGAGGCGCGGAGGAGGTTCTCGGGCGTCGGGCTTCCCGGCCCCTCGCTGGAGGCGCGGTGCTCGATCAGGCTCTCGGTGCCGCCGAGGCTGGTGGCGTTGACGAAAAGCCGCAGGCGCGAGGCGACCTCGATCGTCCGCTCGCGGCCGCCGCGCACCTGCAGCGAGAGCATGCCGCCGAAGGCGCGCATCTGGCGGCGGGCGACCGCGTGGCCGGGGTGGGACGGGAGGCCCGGGTAGTGCACGGCCTCGATCTGAGGGTGCCCGGCGAGCGCCTGCGCCACGACCAGGGCGTTGGTCGAGTGCCGCTCCATGCGGCAGGCGAGCGAGCGCAGGCCGCGCAGCACGAGCCAGGAATTGAAGGGCGAGGCCACGCCGCCGGTGATGTGCCGCAGGTGGGCGGCGCGCTCGACGAGGTCGTCCACCGCGGCGAAGACCAGCGCCCCCGCCTGCACGTCGCTGTGGCCGCCGAGGTACTTGGTCGCGGAGTGGAGGACGGCGGCGGCGCCGAGCGCCAGCGGCCGCTGCAGGGCCGGGGTGGCGAAGGTGCCGTCGACCAGCAGGCGGGCGCCGGCGCCCCGCGCCAGCTCGGCCACCGCCGCCAGGTCGATGACGTGCATCAACGGGTTCGACGGGCTCTCGGTCCAGAGCAGGCCGGTCTCGGGGCGGAGCGCGGCGCGCAGGACGTCGAGGTCGCGGAAGTCGGCGAAGCTCGCCGCCAGCCCCCAGCGCGGCAGGAGGTCCCGCGCCAGCGTGCGGAAGCCGTAGTAGAGGTCCTCCTGGAAGAGGACGTGGGTGCCGGGGGGCTGGGCCTGGAGGTAGGCGGTGCCGGCCGCCATCCCGGAGGCGAAGACGAGGGCCGCCGCGCCCCCTTCCACCGCCGTCAGAGCCTCCTCCAGCCGCACCTGGGTGGGGTTCCCCTCGCGGATGTAGAGCCAGCCGTGCGGCCGCTCGCCGGCCGGGCCGTGCTCGTAGGTGGTGGAGAGATGGATGGGGGGCGCGACCGACCCCGTGGCGGGGTCGCGCTCCCCTCCGGCGTGGACGGCAATCGTCTCGAATTTCACTCTGATTCGGCGCTCAAGAACGCGGGAGAGGTCCGTAAGCCGAGTTCTGTTTGTGCGGTCATTCCTCTGGGACCGCCGTTGCCGGCGGCCTCGAGCGACCTACCCGGAAGCGGCCGACCCGGCGAACCGGGCCGGAGCGGGACGGGCGGCCCGCATTTCCGCTCCCCTATTCGGTCTTGCGCCGCATGGGGTTTGCCGTGCCGGGACCGTCGCCGGCCCCGCGGTGCGCTCTTACCGCACCGTTTCACCCTTACCGGGGACCCGAAGGCCCCCGGCGGTCTACTCTCTGTTGCACTTTCCGTCGCGTCGCCGCGCCTCGCCGTTAGCGAGCATGCTGCCCGTGGGAGCTCGGACTTTCCTCCCCTCCCCGAAGGAAGGGGCGACCGCTTGGACCTCTCCCGCGACCGCTATTGTAACGGTTCCATGCGGATCCATCTTCCCGGGCGCCAGGCACGGCACGGGCCGGCCGCCCTCGCCCTCGGTTTGCCGCTGCTGGTCTACCTCGCGATCTGCGCCACCGGCTTCGACGGCGGGCACTACCTGCGCGGCGACTGCCCCTACTACTTCCTGACCGCGGCTTCGCTCTGGCTGGACGGCGACCTCGACCTCGGCAACCAGCTCCCCGGCGGGCTCGCGGAGCACCAGACCCAGGTCGCGCTCGACCGCTTCGGCCGCCTCGTCCCCAAGCACCCGCTCGTCCTGCCGCTCCTCGCCCTGCCGCTCGTCGCGGCGCTCGGGGCGCCCGGGGCGCTGGTCTTCAACCTGCTCCAGCTCGTGGCGCTGCTGGCGGTGCTCCTCGGGCTCGCCCGGCGCGTGGCGTCTCCCTGGGCGGCGGCCGTCGCGGTGGCGCTCACCGGGACCGCCACCTTCCTGCCGCAGTACGCCTGGAACTTCTCGCCCGACGTCCTCTCGACCCTGCTCTTCGCCGGCGGCCTCCTCGCCCTCCCGGCCGACCGCCGGGCGGCGCCGCTGCGCCATCTCGCCTCCGGCCTCCTCCTCGGGCTGGCCGTGGTGGCGAAGCTCCCTTACCTCGTGGCGCTCCCCGCCGTCCTGCCGCTCGCCGGGGCGCCGCTCCGCCGCGCGCTGCCGCCGCTCGCCGCCGGCCTCGCCCTGCCGCTCGCGCTGGCCGCCCTCTTGAACCTCCACCTCTTCGGCTCGCCGCTCACCACCGCCTACGACCGCATCGCCCGCCTCGACCGCGGCGAGGTGGTGGTCTACAGCCAGCGCGAGGACTTCGACCTGCCGCTCGCCGAGGGCCTCCGCGGCCAGCTCTTCCACCGCCGGCACGGCCTCCTCTTCACCACACCGGTGACGCTGGTCGCGCTCACCGGCCTCCCCCTCGTCGCCCGCCGCCGGCCGCGACTGGCGCTCGCCGTCGGCTGGACCGCCGCCGCCCTCCTCCTGTTCTTCTCCCGCTACGAGCTCTGGTACACCTCGGCCTACGGCAACCGCTTCCTGCTGCCGGTCGTGGCCCTGGCGGCGCTGCCGCTCGCGTCGCTCTGCGAGTGGGCGGCGCGGTTACTACGGCGGTCGCCGGAAACTCCCGGCGCGCCGCCGGCGTAGTACGCCCTGACGCTCGAAGACCGCAAACTCCATCGGAGGCGGCGATGCTCAGCATCTCCAATCTGTCGAAGACCTACCCCAACGGCGTGCGCGCCCTCGACGGCGTGAGCCTCGAGATCCCGCGCGGGATGTTCGGGCTGCTCGGGCCCAACGGCGCCGGCAAGTCCACGCTGATGCGCGCGGTGGCGACGCTCGGCGACCCCGACACGGGCCGAATCCGCTTCGGCGACCTGGACGTCCTGGACCAGAAGGACGAAGTGCGGCGCCTGCTGGGCTACCTGCCCCAGGAGTTCGGCGTCTACCCGCGCGTGAGGCTGCGGGACATGCTCGACCACCTCGCTGTGCTGAAGGGCTTCACCGACGCCGGCGAGCGGCGCGAGATGGTCGATCACCTTCTGCAGCTCACCCACCTCTGGGAGCTCCGTGGACGGCGCCTGGGCAC
>DASWHY010000571.1:0-1747 GCA_036397955.1 Thermoanaerobaculia bacterium
ACCGCCCGCTCGATGGCGTGCAGGTCGGGCAGCTCGTGCTCGGCGACCAGGGTGATGGCGTCGCCGGTGGCGTCGGCGCGCGCCGTCCGCCCGACGCGGTGGATGTAGTCGTCGGGCACCGCCGGCACGTCGAAGTTGACGACGTGGGAGAGCTCGAAGACGTCGATGCCGCGGGCGGCGATGTCGGTCGCCACCAGCACCTGCGTCCGCCCCGCCTTGAAGCGGGCGAGCGCCTGCGTGCGCTGCGCCTGGCTGCGGTTGCCGTGGATGCGGTCGCAGGAGACGCCCTGGCGCTCGAGGAAGTCGGCCAGGCGGTTGGCGCGGTGCTTGGTGCGGGTGAAGACCAGGGCGCTGTCGATGCCGCCGCCGCGCAGCAGCTCGAGCAGCAGGTGCGACTTGAGGTCCTCGCGCACCGGGTAGGTGGCCTGCGCCACGCCGGTCGCCGGCGCCGGCTTGCGCTCGACGTTGAGCGTCACCGGGTCGACGAGGATGGCGCGCGACAGCGCCGCGATCGGCGCCGGGATGGTGGCCGAGAAGAGCAGGTTCTGGCGCCGCTTCGGCACCCGCGCGAGGATGCGGCGGATGTCGGGCAGGAAGCCCATGTCGAGCATCCGGTCGGCCTCGTCGATCACCAGCACCTCGACGGCGTCGAGCTTGGCGTAGGGGTACTGCAGGTGGTCGAGGAGCCTTCCGGGGGTGGCGACGAGCACGTCGACGCCGGCGCGGAAGGCCTTCTCCTGCGGTCCCATGGCGACGCCGCCGAAGATCGAGGCGCTCTTGATCGGCGTGTACTTGGCGAGGGCGCGGCAGTGCTCCTCGATCTGCGCCGCCAGCTCCCGGGTGGGGGAGACGACGAGGACGCGGGTCGTGCCGCGCGGCTTGTCGAGCAGGTTGTGGAGGATGGGGAGGAGGAAGGCCGCGGTCTTGCCGCTGCCGGTCATCGCGCACCCGAGCACGTCGCGGCCGGCCTTGGCCGGCGGGATGGCGTCGCTCTGGATGGGGGTCGGGCGGGTGAAGCCCAGGTCCTGGACCCCGCGCATGAGGTCGGGGTGCAGGTCGAACGTCTTGAAATCCATGTGTCTGTCTAGTCCTTGACCGGGGCGCGCGGTGCTCCAGCGGAGGGAGCGCGCCCTACGTCTACTTCCGGCGGGTTTTTCGAGAAGGGGAGGGAACGGAGGGCTTGCCGGAAGGCCTTCGCTCGGGCTCGGACAGTTCGTGCTCGTCCGCAGCCCCGACTCGTCGTCTGCGGCGCCGGCCCGTGCCGGCGACCGCTGGAGAGTCGCACAGTTTCCAGGCTAAAGCAAATCTGGCAAATCCAGTGGGACTCGCGGGTTACAACCGATCGGCCGGTTCCGGCATTCCCGGGCGCCCGGCGATCTCCTCGGCGAGGCCGAGGATCGAGAGCGGCGCGCACCCCTCGGCGTTGTTGGCGACGGTGACGAAAACCTGCTGTCCGCGGGCCACTGCCTCCAGGGCGACGTCGGCGACGGCGCGGCGGGCGGCGCGGTCGATGCGCGCCAGCTTGTCGAAGGGCATCCACTTCCGCCCCGCCTCCTCGTAGGTCATCCCCTCCTGGAGGAGCCAGCGGACGAGGAGGGCCGGCGCGCGCCAGGCCTCGGCGAGGGCCGTCTGGGCGCGCACGTCCGGCATCCGCGGGTGGACGTTGGCGCAGTGGGCGGCGCCGGCGGCGGCGAGGGCGGCGGCGTAGTCGGCGGTCACCAGCTCGCGGTTGCGCAGCTCGACGGCG
>DASWHY010000572.1:0-2203 GCA_036397955.1 Thermoanaerobaculia bacterium
ACCTCTTCGGCCGAGTAGCCCGACATCAACACCCCCCTCGCTTCGGGCCGCGCCGACGCCACGTGGGCGAGCAGCGAGCGCCCGCTGAGCCCGGGCATCACGGCGTCCGTGAGCACCAGGTCGAGCCGGCCGGGGTGGGAGCCGACGAGGTCCATCGCCGCCGCGGCCGAGCCGGCCTCCAGCACGCGATAGCCGCGCTTCTCGAGCACCAGCCGCGCCAGCCGCCGCACGCCGGCCTCGTCGTCGACCAGCAGGATCGTCTCGGACTCCTCCGCCGCCGGCGCCGCCGGCGCCGCGGCGCCGGCGCGCCAGGGCTCCTCCGCCAGCGGCAGGTAGATCCTGAAGGTCGTGCCGTGGCCCGCCACGCTCTCGACCGTGACGTGTCCTTCGCTCTGCCGCACGATGCCGTGGACGGTGGCGAGCCCGAGGCCGGTCCCCTTCCCCACTTCCTTGGTGGTGAAGAAGGGCTCGAAGAGATGACTCAGCACCTCGCCGTCCATGCCGCCGCCGGTGTCGGCGACGGAGAGCAGGGCGTAGCGGCCCACCGGCACCTCCGGATGCTCCGCGACGTCGGCGGCGGCCAGCTCGACCTCGGCGATTTCGATCCGCAGCGCGCCGCCCGCCGGCATCGCGTCGCGGGCGTTTTGCGCCAGATCGAGGAGCACCTGCTCGAGCTGTCCCCGGTCCGCCCTTACCCGCCCCACCGGCACGCGAGCGGAGATCTCCAGCGCGACGGCCTCGCCGAGCAGGCGCTCGAGGCGCTGGGCGCTCTCGGCCACGACCTCCGGCAGGTCCAGGAGCTGCGGCTGCAAGACCTGCTGGCGGCTGAAGGCGAGGAGCTTGCGGGTGAGCGCCGCCGCGCGCTCGCCGGCCTTCTGCACTTCGAACAGGTCGCGGCAGGAGGTCTCGTCGGCCGCCAAGCGCGTCGCCAGCAGGACCGTGTAGCCCAGGATCGAGGTCAGCAGGTTGTTGAAGTCGTGCGCGATGCCCCCCGCCAGCCGTCCCACCGCCTCCATCTTCTGGGCCTGACGGAGCTGCTGCTCGAGCTGCACCTGGCGGGTGACGTCGATGCCCACACTGATCCACTCGCGGATGCCGCCGTCGCGCGCCAGCAGGGGCACGCCGCGCGTGACGAAGTCGCCGTAGCCGCCGTCTGCCGCCCGCACCCGGTGCTCGATCCGGTATGGGCCCTTGGCGGCGGCGGCCTCCCGCCAGGCCTCGAGCGTGCGCTCGCGGTCGTCCGGGTGGATCGCGGACGTCCAGCCGTGGCCCCGGTACTCCTCCCGGCTCTGCCCGGTGTAGGCGCGCCAGCTCGGCGAGTCCTCCACGGCGGCGCCGTCGGGGTCCACGGTCCAGACCATCTGCGAGGTGGCGGCGACCAGCGAGCGGTAGCGCTGCTCGCGCGTCAGCAAGGCGCTTTCGGCGCGCCGGCGCTCGCGGGTGTAGCGGATGACGCGCAGCAGCACCCGGGCCGTGCACTCGCGCTTCGGCAGGTAGTCCTGGGCACCGCGCTGCAGCGCCGCCACGGCCAGCGACTCGTCGGCGAGGCCGGTGAGGACGACGACGGCGACCTCGGGCACGGCGGCCTGGAGCGCCTCGAGGGTGGCGAAGCCGTCGCTGTCCGGCAGGCCGAGGTCGAGCAGCACCACCTCGGCGGGCTCGCGGCGGAGCCGGTCGAGCGCCGCGGCGAGGGTGTCCACGTGGGCGAGCGCGATCTCCGCCTCGAGGCCGGCGAGCGCTTCGCGCACGCGCTGCGCATCGCTCGCGCTGTCCTCGACGAGCAAGACGGAGATGGGGGCGGGCGGCGGCATCGCTCGGCGAGGAAGCTATCCCCGCCGCTGCGAGTGCGCTAACCGGCCGGAGTCCGACGTTCGTGTCGGGTTTTGTCCTACAGCGGCCGGGCCGGGCCCGGCTCAGCCGGCGACGGCCAGCCCGCCGGGCACCACCTCGACGCGCACCGGCGTGTCCGGCGCGAGGCGGTGCATCGGCTCGCCGCCGCCGTAGAGCTCGAGCGGGCGGTCGGCGGCGACCTCGGCCCAGGGGGTGCGGGCGATCGTCACCGCCGGATGGCCGACGTGGCGGCCGCGGTAGACCTTGGGGAAGACAGCGAGGAGGGTGCGGCGGGGGACGGCGCGGACGACGACCAGGTCGAGGAGGCCGTCGTCGATCCGCGCCGCGGGGGCGATGCGCATGCCGCCGCCGA
>DASWHY010000573.1:0-2637 GCA_036397955.1 Thermoanaerobaculia bacterium
AAAGAGGACGTCCTCGAAGACCTCGTCGGCCGCCGCGAACCCCGCCTCCAGGTCGCCGAACTGCAGCGACACCCGCTTGTGGACGTTGCCGCCGTCACCGTAGTCGTGGATGCGCGGCTCGGGGGTGGCGAGTGCTTCCTCGATCGTGGCGATGGTGGCCAGCGGCTCGTACTCGATGCGCACGGCGAGCGCCGCCTCCCAGGCGGCGTCCTCGGTCGCCGCCGCCACCGCCACGACCGGGTCGCCGACGAAGCGGACGCGCTCGGGGCAGAGGGCGTGCTCGTCCTGCGACACCGGCAGGATGCCGAAGGGAATGGGGAGGTCCTTGCCGGTGAGGAAGCCGAGCACGCCGGGCACCTTCTCGGCGGCGGAGAGATCGATCGCCGCGATCCGCGCGTGCGGCACGGTCGAGCGCACCAACCGCAAGAAACACATGCGCGGGAAGAAGAGGTCGTCGGCGAACTTGGTGACGCCGGTCACCTTGGCGCGCCCGTCCACGCGGCGGAAGGGCTTGCCGATGAGGGAGGGCTCGCGCTCGCGGGCGGGCTCCTCCGGCGGACGGCGGGCGGGCTCGGCCATCGCGCTCAGAAGGCCGCGGTGTCGACGAAGTTGCGGTTCTGCAAGGGCGGGTTGCGGTAGCTCTTGCTGACGCAAGGCGCGCCGACGAGCGGGTTGGTCGGGCAGCGGGTGACGGTGACCGTGTGCTCGACCGTGCTCATGTTGGCGATGAACACCCAGTAGCGGCCGTTGACGGCGCGGCCGTCCAGCACCTTGAGCGTGACCTCGACGTTGCCGGGGCCGAAGAACCAGAAGGCCCCGGAGTCGTCGCCGAGCTGGATCGGGTGGCCGACCCCCTCGCTCCCGCCGTACGGGTCCTTCCAGTCGGCGGCGGCGGAGAAGGCGCCGCCGTGGAAGGAGAGAAACAGGTCCGCCTCGCGGACGGCGAAGCCGTCGGTCAGATGGAGCGCGCCGTCGATCCACACCTCGACCGTGTAGCCGCCGACCGGCAGGGGCTGCACGGTGAAGCTCTGGGTCCACTCGCCGGGAGGGCAGGGGAGGAGGCTGACGATCTGGGCGCCGTCGAGCCGCACGGTCCGCCCGGCGACGACCGGCTCCGCGAAGTGCACCGGGCAGCCGAGAGAGAAGCCGGAGACGGTGATGTCGATCCGCTCGGCGGTGCTCGGCAGGCGGTTGCCGAGGCTCAGCCAGAGCAGCTCGACGTGGTCGGCCGCGGCGGGGGCGGCCGGCGCGGCGGCGAGGAGGAGGGCGAGGGCCAGCCCGGGAAGCGGGGCGCGCGACGGTTGCGGCATCACGGAGACTCCTTCCAGGCCTCGACCCGGTCGCCGTAGAAGACCCGCTCGGGCGGCGCCCACTCCTCGCCGCGCAGCTTCGCCGCCCCCCACTCCACGGCCTCCAGGATCTTGTGGTAGCCGGTGCAACGGCAGAGGTTGCCGGCCAGGGCTTCGCAGACCTCGTCGCGGCTCGGGCGCGGGTTCTCGGCCAGGAGCGCCTTGGCGACCATCAGGATCCCCGGCGTGCAGTAGCCGCACTGCGCCGCGCCGAGGTCGGCGAAGGCGGCCTGCAGCGGGTGGAGGTCGTTGCCGCGCTGCAGCCCCTCGACGGTCTCGATCGCCCGCCCCTCCAGCTCGGCGGCGAGGACGAGGCAGGAGAGGACCGGCCGGCCGTCCACGAGCACGGCGCAGGTGCCGCACTCGCCGAGCTCGCAGCCGTGCTTCGTCCCGGTCAGCCCGCACTCCTCGCGCAGCACCTCGAGGAGGGTGTGGTGGGTGGGGAAGACGACGGCGCGCTCCTCGCCGTTGACCGCGAGGCGCAGCGTGGTGAGATCGCCGCTCATGGCACGAGGCAGGGTGGCACCCGGGCGGCGGCAGTGTCAAGGCCGGGCACGGAGCTTGCGGGGGCCGGCCGCCGCATGGCGAACCGCGCGAGGTGCCGGTGGGCGACGGCGGCGGCCCTGCTGGGGTGCTGCGCCGCGGCGCCACGCTCGCCGGCGCCGCCGGCGGCGGACGCGCTCCGCCAGGCGGTGATCGTCTGGCACCGCTGGGAGCGGCCGGCGCGGGCGGGGGAGATGGTGCTGGTCGATCCCGGCGGCCTGCTGGCCGGCGCGGCGGGAGCGCCGCTGGCGCGCCGGCTCTTCGTCGAGCGCGAGCGGGTGCACGAGCTGGCCGCGTTCAACCGGCGCTGGCGCCCGTTCACCCTCCGCGCCGCCGACGGCGAGCTGCAGTTCCGCGGGCGGGGGCCGGCGGCGGCCGGTGCGGTGGAGAAACGGATGGTGCGGGAGTGGGCCCGCATGGTGGCCGCCGAGACCCAGCCGGGGACGCGGTCGGGGGTCTTCGGGCTGGCCCTCGTCTGGCAGCGCGGCGACCCGCAGGAGCGCGGGGGCGAGGGCTGCGTGGACCTCCAGGTCTGGCTCGCCGGCACGGCGCGCGCCGGCGGCTGCGCGAGCGCGCCGGCGGGACTCGCGGTTCTTCCGCGGCGCCCGCGCGCCGGCCTCGTCGATCCGGCGCGGATGGCGGCCCTCTACCGCTGGATCGACGAGCTGGCGCCGCTGCAGCTCGCCGACGCCGGGGAGGGGCGGGAGGGGCCGCCGGCACGCCTCCTCCTCGCCGCCGCCGGCCG
>DASWHY010000574.1:0-7869 GCA_036397955.1 Thermoanaerobaculia bacterium
TGCCCCTAGGCGCGAGCGCGCGATGGCGACGGCGCCGCCCAGCTCGCTGCGCGGTGCCAAAACGGCGCGCAAATCGCTCCGTCACGGAGATGGAAGCTCCATCTCCGTGATCGGCGCTCCATCTCCGTGATCGGCGCTCCATCTCCGAGATGGAAGGCTCCGTCACCGAGACGGAAGCGCCGTCACCGAGATGGGCGCTCAATCTCCGTGACGGGCGCTCGATCTCCGTGACGGGCGCCTGATCTCCGAGATGGGCGCGCCATCTTCGAGACGGGCGCGCCATCTCCGTGACGGGCGCTCGATCTCCGGAATGGCAGCTTCGCATCCATCGCCGCGCTCCCGACACCGTCGCCGCCGAGCGGTTACGGCGCCAGCCGCTCGATCGTCCAGCCGTCGCCGGCGCGGCGGTAGAGGAAGCGGTCGTGGAGGCGGCTGGGGCGGCCCTGCCAGAACTCGACCTCGCGCGGCGCCACGCGGTAGCCGCCCCACCAGTCGGGGAGCGGCACCTCGTCGCCGAGCTTCTCGGCAAGGGCCAGGAACTCGCGCTCCAGCTCTTCGCGATCCGCGAGCGGCCGGCTCTGCCGCGAGACCCAGGCGCCGAGGCGGGCGCCGAGCGGGCGGGTGGCGAAGTAGGCCTCCGACTCCGCGCGCGTCGTGCGCTCGACGCTGCCGGCGATCCGCACCTGCCGGTTGAGCGGCCCCCAGTAGAAGACCAGGGCGGCCTCGGGGTTCTCGGCCAGCTCGCGCGCCTTGCGGCTCTCGTAGTTGGTGAAGAAGACGAAGCCGCGTGCGTCGTAGCCCTTGAGCAGGACGAGGCGGGCCGAGGGCCCGCCGCGCGCGTCGGCGGTGGCCAGGGTCATGGCCGTGGGCTCGGGCACCCCGGCGGCCACCGCCTGCTCGAACCAGGCGCGGAACTGCTCGACCGGGTCGGCGGCGAGGTCGCCGGCCTCGAGGCCGTGCCCTTCGAAGTCGCGGCGCAGGTCGGCGAGGTTCATGGACGGCGGGATTGTAGCGGCGGTTGCGCTCCGGCCCCACTTGTTCTCGTTTCTCGTAGAAAAGCCTGGGAAGTCAGCAGGTTAGTCGCTCTTCTCCGGCATTGACTTACGCTCCGTCACCGCCCTATCGTCGCTCGCGGGAGGAGCGATGAGCGAGCCGCTGCGGAAGCCGCTGAGCCTGGTCGATTTCCCGCGCGGGGCGTTGCGCAGCGCGGCGGAGCTGGTGCGGGCGCGGCGGGAGGCCGGGGAGGCGTCGCCGCTGCCGACCGCGGTGCCGGCGCTCGACCGCCTCCTCGGCGGCGGGCTGCCGCGCGGGCGGCTGGTCGAGCTCCTCGGCGGCAAGAGCGGCGGGCGCTTCTCGCTCGTCCTCGCCGCCCTCGCCGCCGCCACCGCCGCCGGCGAGGCGGCGGCGCTCGTGGACCTCGGCGACCAGCTCGACCCGCAGGCCGCGGCGGCGGCCGGGGTGGACCTGCCGCGCCTCCTCTGGCTGCGGCCGGAGCGCACCGCCGACGCCCTGGCGGCGGCCGAGATGGCGGTGGCCGGCGGCTTCCCGCTGGTGGCGCTGGACCTGGGCGTCCCGCCGCTCCGCGGCGGCCGCGGTGCCGAGCCCTTCTGGGTGCGGCTGGCGCGCGCCGCCGAGACGCACGGCGGGACGCTCCTGGTCTCGACGCCCTACCGGGTGAGCGGCACGGCGGCGGCCGCCGTCCTGCGCCTGGAGCGCGGGCGCGGCGTCTGGCGCGGCACGGGGACGACCGCGCTCCTCGGCGGCATCGCCGGCGAGGTGGCGCTCGAGAAGCTGCGCGGGACGAACCCGGCGGGGCGGCGGGAGAGGGTCGGGCTGCGGGTGGACGAGGCGATCGAGCCGATCGCGGCGGCGAAGACAACTACGCCCCCCACCCAGATCCTTCGCTTCGCTCAGGATGACAGGTGCGAGCGGCAGGTGGCTGACAGGGCTCGGCAGCAGGTGGCTGCCGCAGGCGGGCGGAGGTAAGCGATGGAGCCCGACGCCCCGCCGCCGCGCCTTGCTTGCCTCGCGGTGCCGCTCTTTCCGCTCGCCGCCCGGCTGCGCAGCGAGCCGGTGCTGGCGCGCGAGGCGCTGGTGGTGGTCGAGGGGAACGGCCAGGTCGCGGAGGTGGCCGCCGCCACCCGCGCGGCGCGCGACGCCGGCATCGTCCCCGGGCAGACCCTGCCGCAGGCGCGCGCCCTCTGCCCCAACCTGGTGCCGCGGCCGCGCGACGAGGAGCTCGAGCGCTCGGCGCAGGAGGCGCTGCTGGAGGCCGCCGAGCGCTTCTCGCCGCGCATCGAGGACGCCGGCGACGGGGTGGCCTACGTCGACCTCCTCGGGCTCGAGCGCCGCTTCGGCGCCGGGCGCGCCGGCGAGGAGGCGTTGGGGCGGGCGCTCGCCGCCGCCGCCCAGGCGGTCGGCCTGCCGGCCCGCGTCGGCATCGCCGGCAGCAAGCTGGCGGCGCGGGTCGCCGCCGGGCTGCCCGGCTCCCCCACCGTCGTCCCCGCCGGCGAGGAGGCCGCCTTCCTGGCGCCGCTGCCGCTCGCCCGCCTGACCCCGGAGGCCGAGGTCGCCGCCACCCTGGAGCGCTGGGGGCTGCGCTCGATCGGCGACTTCGCCCGTCTCCCCGCCGCGCGGGTGGCGAGCCGCCTCGGGCGGGCCGGGCGCGACCTCCACGCGACGGCGCTCGGCGTCGATCCGCGGCCGCTCACCCCGCGCGAGCCGCCGCCGGCCTTCGAGGAGCGGATGACCCTGGAGTGGCCGCTCGTCTCGCTCGAGCCCTTCCTCTTCCTCGGGCGCGCGGCGCTCGAGCGGCTCTGCCGGCGGCTGGAGGTGCGCGGGCTCGCCTGCATCCGCCTGACCGTGGCGCTCCACCTCGATCCCGACGGCTGGCACGAGCGCTCGCTCGACCTGCCGGCGCCGACGCGCGACCCCAAGACCCTGCTGACGCTCGTCCGCCTGGAGCTGGAGGCCCGGCCGCCGGGCGCGGCGGTCGTGGGCTTCGGCTTCCTCGCCCTCCCCGACCGGCCGCGCGAGGCGCAGCTCTCGCTCTTCGGCCCGGCGGCGCTGTCGCCGGACAAGCTGGCGACGACGCTCGGGCGGCTCTTCGCCCTCCTCGGCCCGGGCCGGGTCGGGTCGCCCGAGCCGGTGGACGGCCACCTCCCCGAGCGCTGCGCCCTGATCGGCTACGCGCCGCCGCCGCCCCCCGAGGTGCGGCACGAGCCGCCGCGCGGGCGCGGCCTCCTGGCGGTACGGGTGCTGCGGCCGCCGGTCGAGCTGGAGGTGATCACCGAGGAGCCGCCCGCACCCGACGGTGTGATTTCCACCGCGCTCCGCCCGCGCGAGATCCGGCCGGTCGTGGGCAACGGCGGCGAGGCGCGGCCGAAGCTCCAGGGCAGCGTGCGCGCGGCCGCGGGACCCTGGGGACTGGAGGACGGCTGGTGGGGGGAGACGCCGGTCGAGCGTGACTACTGGGACGTCGAGCTGGGCGAGGGCGGGATGGTGCGCATCTTCCGCGACCGGCGGAGCGGCGACTGGTTCGCGGATGGGATTTACGACTGACGGGCGAAGAAAGAAAAACGCCCGGCGCGTAGGCCGGGCGCTACAAACTCTCGGGCGTCGGGACGCTTAGAACCGCCAGGAGAGCCCGGCGTTGATGCCCAGGCCGCCCAGCTCGACCGTCGACTCCTCTTCGAGGGTGATGTCGTCGATCCCGCTCAGGTTCCTGGGGTCGCGGTCCACCTGCGCCTCCATGTTGCGGTAGATCGCCTCGACCATGAAGTTGAGGTTCTCCCGCATGCCGAAGTCGCTCCCCAGCACGGCGTAGAAGCCGGCCTCGTCCTTGATCTCGACCTCGTCGCTGTCGAGCATCATGTACGAGAAGCCGCCGCCCGCGTAGGGCGACCAGGCGCCGTTCTCCATGAAGTTGAACGCCAGGCCGGCCTCGAGCGGAACGGCCTGGAGCTCGAAGTCCAGCCGCTCGGGCGAGGTGTCGCGGGTGAGGTCGTTCAGGAACGAGGCGCGCAGGTCGAGCCAGCCCAAGCGGGTGCGGATGCCGCCGCCCGCCGACGAGTCCACGTCCTCGGTGTCGTAGAAGGTCCCGAACAGACCGAAGCTGTTGTCCGCCGCCGCCGGGCTCGCGGCCAGCAGCGCGACGAGCGCGAAGAGCCACAGGTGCTTTCTCATGACAAACCTCCGAAGTCGCTTCGTCCCGGGAGGGAAGCACACCCTCCCGCCGTTGGGCCGAGGACGCGGTGACCCCGCGCTGGGGTCGTGAGACCGGCCGCGCCGCCGGCAGAAGGCCCATTTCTGCAAGCCCCAGGCCAGTTTGTGGATGGATGGCTATCTGCGCAAACTTGCAGCCAGCGCCCGCTTGCGCAGGCGGAGGCCCCCGGGCGTGGCTTCGACCAGCTCGTCGTCGCGCAGGAACTCGAGCGCCTGCTCCAAATTGAAAAGCCGCGGCGGGACCAGCCGCACCAGCTCCTCGGACGTCGAGGCGCGCATGTTGGTGAGCTTCTTCTCGCGCACGACGTTGACGTCGAGGTCGTTCTCGCGGTTGTGCTCGCCGACGACCATGCCGGCGTACACCTCTTCGCCCGGCGCCACGAAGAGCGTGCCGCGCGGCTGCAGGTGCTCGATGGCGTAGGCGGTGGCGCGGCCGGCGCGGTCGGCCACCAGCGCGCCGGTCTCGCGGCCGGCGATCTCCCCCTGCCACTCCTCCCAGCCGTCGAAGAGGTGGTTCATGATGCCGGTGCCCTTGGTGTCGGTGAGGAGCTCGCCGCGGAAGCCGATCAAGCCGCGCGCGGGGACGCGGAACTCCATGCGCACGCGCCCCGAGCCGTGGTTGACCATCTTCATCATCCGCCCGCGCCGCCCGCCCATCTGCTGGGTGACGGCGCCGATGAACTCCTCCGGGCAGTCGACGGTCAGCATCTCCATCGGCTCGAGGAGCCGCCCGTCCACCCGCCGGGTGAGCGCCTCGGGCTTCCCCACCGCCAGCTCGTAGCCCTCGCGCCGCATCATCTCGATCAGGATCGCGAGCTGCAGCTCGCCGCGGCCGGAGACCTGGAAGGCGTCGGGCGAGCCGGTGGGCTCGACGCGGATGGAGACGTTGGTCAGGGTCTCCTTGTCCAGCCGCTCCCGGAGCTTGCGCGAGGTGACGTGCCTGCCGTCGCGCCCCGAGAACGGGGAGTCGTTGGCCGAGAAGACCATGGCGATCGTCGGCTCGTCCACCTGGATCGACGGCAGCGGGCGCGGGTCCTCGGGATCCGTCACGGTCTCGCCGATCGACACCTCGGCCAAGCCCGCGAGGGCGAGGATGTCGCCCGGCCCGGCCTCCTCGATCTCGACGCGCTTGAGCCCGTCCCAGCCGTAGAGGATGGCCGCCTTGGCGGCGGCGGTCGTGCCGTCCAGCCGGCAGAGGACGATCGCCTGGCCGCGGCGCAGACGCCCGTTGACCATCCGCCCGATCGCCAGCCGCCCGACGTAGTCGTCGTAGTCGAGGGTGGTGACCAGCATCTGCAGCGGCGCCGCCGGGTCGAAGCGCGGCGGCGGCACCGTGCGCAGGATCTCCTCGAAGAGCGGCACCAGGAGCTCGTCGGGGCCGTCCGGCGTGCGGCGGCAGGTGCCGGCGCGGGCGTTGGCGTAGAGCACCGGGAAGTCGAGCAGCTCCTCGGCGGCGTCGAGGTCGATGAAGAGGTCGTAGACCTCGTCGAGCACCTCGGCCGGGCGGGCGTCGGGGCGATCGATCTTGTTGATCACCACGATCGGCGCCAGCCGCGCCTCCAGCGCCTTGCGCAGGACGAAGCGGGTCTGCGGCAGCGGCCCCTCGCTGGCGTCGACCAGGAGCAGGACGCCGTCCACCATCTTGAGCGTCCGCTCCACCTCGCCGCCGAAGTCGGCGTGCCCGGGCGTGTCGACGATGTTGATGCGGGTGCCGCGGTAGATCACGGCCGTGTTCTTGGCCATGATCGTGATCCCCTTCTCGCGCTCGAGGTCGATCGAGTCCATCACCCGCTCGGCCACCGACTCGTTGGCGCGGAAGACGCCGCTCTGCCAGAGCATCGCGTCGACCAGGGTGGTCTTCCCGTGGTCGACGTGGGCGATGATCGCCAAGTTGCGCAGCCCAGTGACGGGCTGCGCTAGTTCGTCGCGGGTGGGCAAGCGGTCAGGTACGGGCGCGGCGGCGGACGAAGCGCAGGGCTTCCCGCACGCGCGCCACCTCGGGCGGCTCGAAGTAGGGCTCGTCGCAGCGCTTGCAGACCCAGGCGGGGAGCGAGCACTCCAGCCGGTAGCCCTCGCGGACGACGCGCACCGGCGCCTGGCCGCGGCGCAGCGGCCCGCCGCAGTAGAGGCACAGGAGCTCGAGCGGCTTGCCGTTCTGGCCGTTTTGGCGGGCGATGGCGCCTGAGGGTCGCCCCTCGTCGGGCGCCGAGCGCGCGACGAAGCGGACCCCTTCGGGGCCGACGATCACCGTGTCCCCCTCCTCGAAGGCCGGGGGCTCCGGTGGAGCGGATTGTGAAGCGGATTGTGGAGCGATCACGGGCAGAGTGTAGGAGAGCGAGGGGTCGGGCGGATACATTACGGCCTCCCTCCCCCCTCCTGAGACCGAAAGCGCTGCAATCCGGATGCCGCACTCCCCCCCGCCGCCGCTGGCGCCACCCCGCTCGACGCCCGCCCGCGAGGCCGCCCTCGCCACGCTCGCCGGGCGGCGCTGGGACCTCCTGGTCGTCGGCGGCGGCGCCTCCGGCGCGGCGGTGGCGCGCGACGCCGCGCTGCGCGGCCTTGCGGTGGCGCTCGTCGAGCGGCACGACCTCGCCTTCGGCACTTCCGGCCGCTCATCGCGCCTGATCCACGGCGGCCTGCGCTACCTGGCGCTGGGCGACCTGGCGCTGGTGCGCGAGGGGCTGGTGGAGCGCGGGCGGCTCCTGGCCGCGGCGCCGCAGCTCGTGCGGCCGGTGCGCTTCCTCTACCCGGTCTACGCCGGCGACCCCGACCCGCTCTGGCGGCTGGGCCTGGGGCTCCATCTTTACGATTGGCTGGCGGCGGGGCACTCGCTGGGGCGCCACCGGCGGCTCTCCGCGGCGGAAGCGGCGGCCCTGGCGCCGGGCCTGCGGCGGCAGGGGCTGCGCGGCGCCGCGCTCTACCAAGACGCCGCCTGCCACGACGCGCGGCTGGTCGTGGCGCTGGCGCGCTCGGCGGCGGCGGCGGGGGCGGCGGTCGTCACGCGCTGCTCGGCGACGGCGCCGCCGCGCCGGCGAGGCGCCATGCGAGAAATCGAGCTGGAAGTGGAGGACACGATCGGCGGGCGCCGCTTCGACGTGCGCGCCCGCGCCGCCGTCCTCTGCTGCGGCCCCTGGCGCGAGCTGCTCGACGCGACGCCGGTCCGCCTGCGCGCCACGCGCGGTTCGCACCTCGCCTTCCCGCGCCGGCGCCTGCCGCTCCCCTGCCACGTCGCCCTCCGCTCGCCGGACGACGGCCGCCTCGCCTTCGCCATGCCGGCCGGTGAGCACACCGTCGTCGGCACGACCGAGCAGGACGACGCGACGCCCCCCGCCGCGGTGCGCGCGACGCCGGACGACGTCGCCTACCTGCTGCGCATCGTGCGGCACGCCTTCCCGGAAGCGGAACTCGGGGCCGCGGACGTGACCGGGGTCTTTGCCGGCCTCCGGCCGCTCGTGGCGCGGCGCTCGCGCGACGGGCGGATCCATCCCAGCGCCGTGTCGCGGAAGCACGTCGT
Source organism: Thermoanaerobaculia bacterium (assembly GCA_036397955.1). Taxonomy (GTDB): domain Bacteria; phylum Acidobacteriota; class Thermoanaerobaculia; order Multivoradales; family UBA5704; genus DASUNQ01. Next base: position 7,739 of record DASWHY010000574.1, read on the forward strand.
GGCTCGGGCGGCGCCGGGGACCTGGGTGCTCGCCGGCGGCAAGCTGACCAGCCACCGGCGGATGGCCGAGGACTGCGTGGACGCCGTGCTGCGGGAGATCGGGCCGCGGCTGGAGCGGGCGCCCGGTCCGT
>DASWHY010000575.1:0-3674 GCA_036397955.1 Thermoanaerobaculia bacterium
CGCGCGCGCGGCGCCGCGGCCGCTCACCAGCTCGCTCTTTTCGACCATCTACGAGCGCATGCCGAACGACACCGACTTCACGGTGTTCAAGGCCGCCGGGCTGCGCGGCCTCAACTTCGCCTTCATCGGCCGCCCCGCGCAATACCACACGCCACTCGACAACCTCGCCAACTCCTCGGCCGGGAGCCTCCAGCACCACGGCGAGAACCTCCTCGCCGCCGCCCGCGCGCTGGCCGCAGGCGACCTGGCGCGGGCGCCGCGCGGCGCGGCGGTCTACTTCGACGTCCTGGGGTGGACCGTGGTGCGCTGGCCGGTGGCCTGGACGGTGCCGCTCGCGGTCCTGGCGCTGGCGCTCCTCGCCGCGGCGGCCGTCCGCCTCGACCGGCGCGGCCGGCTGCCGAGGCCGCGCTCCCTCCTCGGCCTGCTGGTGGCGCCGGCGATGACGCTCGCCGCCGGGGTCGCGGGCTTGCTCCTCGGGCTCGCGCTCATCGCGCGCGGGGCCTACGCCGCGAGATGGCTCGCCCAGCCGCTGGCGGTCGCGCCTTTCTGGCTGGCGGCGATCGCCGCGGGACTCTTCGCCGCGGCGCCGCTCGCCCGCCGGGTCGGGGCCGAGGCCGCCTGGCTCGGCGTCTGGACGGTCTGGGCGTTGCTCGCCCTGGTCGTCGGCGCGACGCTCCCCGGCCTCTCCTTCCTCTTCATCGCGCCGGCGCTCCTCGCCGGGCTCGCCGGGGCCCTCGCTCCCGGCTCGGCGGCCGCCGCGCTTCTGCCGCTCGCTGCCGCCGGTGCCCTCTGGTTCCCGATCCTGCGCTTCCTGCCGGACGCCCTCGCCATGGGCATCCTGCCGACCGTCGCGGCGCTCGTCGGGCTGGCGACGTCCGGCCTCGCGCCGCTCGCGGCGACGTTGGAGAAGCGCGCACGCCGGCGGGTCGCGGCCGGCCTGGCGCTCGCCACCCTCGCCCTCGCCGGCTGGGGGCTCACGCTCCCGCCCTTCACGCCGGCGTCGCCGCAGGCGGTCAACGTCGGCTTCCACCAAGCCTTCGACGCGCCCGGCCGGATCGTGCGGTCGCGCCTCTACAGCTACAGCGCTCCCGAGCCGCAACGCCTGCCGCGCCCGCTGGCGCGCGCCGCCGCCTGGCGGGACGAGCCGCAGCCGCTCTACCCCTGGCTCGACGTCCGCGTGCTGGAGGCGCCGGCGCCGGCGCTCGAGCTACCGCCGCCGGAGCTGGTCGTGGTGGGGGACGGCAGCTTGCGGATGATCTCGCGCCGTGCGGCCCCGATCGTGGGCCTCGCCGTGCCGCCGGGCGCGGGGGTGCGGGGAGTGAAGGTGGCCGGCACGCCGGTGCCGGAGGTGGAGGGGCACGGGAGCGTCGCCAGCGGAAGCACGCCCGGCTGGCGGGTCCTCACCTACACGGGAGCGCCGCCGGAGGGGGTCGAGGTGGAGCTGGTGCTCGACGGCGGGGGTCCGCTCGATCTCTACGTCTTCGATCGCTCGTACGGCTTGCCGCCGGCGGGGGAGCGGGTGGTCCGCCGCCGTCCGCCGACCGCGGTGCCGCTCGGCGGCGGCGACGTGACCGTCTTCACGCGCGCCGTGAGGGTGCCAGGAAAAACGCCCGGCACGTAGGCCGGGCGCTACGAATCTCCTCGTCCCGTAGCGCCCGGGCTACGTCCCGGGCGTTCTCCGATTCCGCGCTACCCCTCCTTCGCCGCGATCGAGGCCACCTTGATCGTGCTCCCCTCGACCGACCCCTTCACCGTCACCTCGTGGCCGAGGTGCTCCTTGGCCAGCTCCTGGTTGTCGAGCTTGTAGAGCTTCTCGTCGGCGGTGTTGTAGAGGACCAGCGTGGCGCCTTCGCCGAGGCACTTCTCGGCGCACGCCTTGTGCTCGGCCTTGGCGCCCTTCGCGCCGCACTGGTCGTCGGTGATCCAGCCGGTCCACTCGCCGTCGGCGGGCTGCGCGGTCAGGGGCATGCCGATCGCCAGGGCGAGCAGCAGCGTGAACATGAGGATTGAGGTCTTGCGCATCGTTTTTCTCCTCTGGAGCCTGTGGAGCGCGCAGCCTATCATCCGCCCCGTGGCGACGCTCCGCCTGACGCTGGAGTACGAGGGGACCCGCTACCGCGGCTGGCAGGAGCAGAAGAACGCGCGCTCGGTGGCGGGGGAGCTGCGGCGGGCGGTCGAGGAGGTGGCGGGCGCGGTGGGCGAGCTGGGCGGCTCCGGGCGGACCGACGCCGGCGTCCACGCCCTGGCGCAGGAGGCGCACCTGCGGCTGGCGCGCAAGGTCGAGCCCGAGCGCTTCCGCCGCGAGGTCAACGACCGCCTGCCGCCCGACATCCACCTCCTCGCCGCCGCCGCTGCGCCCGACCGCTTCCACGCCCGCCACGACGCCGTCCTGCGCAGCTACCTCTACCAGGTCTCGACCCGCCGCACGGCGCTCGCCAAACGCTTCGTCTGGTGGGTGAAGCGCCCGCTCGACCTCGGCGCCATGCGCGCCGCGGCGGCGCACCTGGCGGGCAAGCACGACTTCCGCCTCTTCTGCGAGAAGCCGGCCGAGCAGACCTCGACCCTCGTCGTCGTCGAGCGGGCGGAGCTGGCCGCCGACGGCGCGCTCGTCCTCGTCCGCCTCGCCGCCTCCCACTTCCTCTGGAAGATGGTGCGGCGCGTCACCGGCGCGCTTGTCGAGGTGGGGAGCGGAGCGCTCGGCGTCGAGGACTTCGCGGCCCTCGTCGCCGGCCGCGGCAGGGCGCACGCCGAGTGGACCGCGCCCCCCTCCGGCCTCTTCCTCGAGCGCGTCCTCTACCCCGGCGACCCGGCACTCGGGCCGCTCGCCGCCGCGGTGCCGGTCCCATGAACCTCCTCCACACCGCCCACGTCCCGGCCGGCGACGGGCCGTTCCCGACGGTCCTGGCGATCCACGGCTGGGGGGCCAGCGCGCACGACCTCCTGGGGTTGGCGCCGCTCCTCCACGGCGGCCGCGCGCTCGTCCTCTGCCCCGAGGGACAGGTCGAGGTACCGATCGGCGGCGGCATGGTCGGGCACGGCTGGTTCCCGCTGACCCTCGGCGCGCCGCCGGACGTGGCCGCCTTCCGCCGCGGCGCCGACGCCCTGCGCGCCTTCCTCGACGCGGCGCTGGAGCGCTACCCGATCGACCCCGAGCGCCTGGTGGCCCTCGGCTTCAGCCAGGGGGGCGCCTTGGCCTACGACCTCGTGCTCCGCGACCCCGCCCGCTTCGCCGGCCTCGCCGCGCTGTCGTCCTGGTTCCCGCGGGAGCTGGCGGCCGAGATCGAGAAGCAGCCCGAGCACGAGGGCCTGCCGGTCCTCATCACCCACGGCACCCGCGACCAGCTCCTCGACGTCGAGCGCGCCCGCGAGTCGCGCGAGGCCGTCCGCCCCTACGGCGTCGCCCTCACCTACCGCGAGCTCGACATGGGCCACGAGATCAACCCCGAGGCCCTGCGCCTCCTCGTCCGCTGGCTCGACGAGAAGGCCCTTGGAGGGACCCCGCAGGCGGCTGTGCTACCCTAGCTCGTAGCCCCGGCGGACCCGCGCCACCACCGCGGCCCCCGCCCCCACGTCCCCATCGTCTAGAGGCCTAGGACTCCGCCCTTTCAAGGCGGCAACACGGGTTCGAATCCCGTTGGGGATACCAGGCTGGTGCTCGGATGGCCGAGATACGC
>DASWHY010000576.1:0-1829 GCA_036397955.1 Thermoanaerobaculia bacterium
AGCCCCCAGTAGAGCTGCGCGCCGAGCTCCGGCGTGTCCTCGACCAGGTGCTCCAGCCCGGCGGCGTCGAGGCGGAAGACCTGGCAGGGCCCCTCGGCCACCGCGTCGGCGCTGCGCTCGTGGCGGGTGATGAAGCTCGACTCGCCGAAGAGCTCGCCGGCCTCGACCTTGCCGAGCAGGAAGGTGCCGTAGGAGGTGGGGCGCTGGAAGGTGACCGTGCCGCGCTCGAGCAGGTAGAGGTCGCGCCCCTGGCTGCGGTAGGCGAAGACCAGGCTCCCCAGCTCGTGGACCTCCTCCTCGACCGTGCGCGTCAGGCGGAAGATCTGCTCGTCGGAGAAGTGGGCGAGGATGCGCTGGCGGCGGAGGCGGCCGGCGAGCTCGATCTGGCCGCCGGTCGGCTTGCGCGACGGGACGCCGAAGAGGGCGGCGGTGCGCGGCAGCCCGCCCTCCTCGAGGAAGCGCTCGCGGTGCCACTCCAGCCGCTCGAAAGCGGTGCGCAGGTGCTCCTGCTGGTCGTGGAAGACGGCGGTGAGCTCGCGGTTGCCCCAACCCAGGATCTGCTTGAGCGTCTGGATGCGCCGGCGCAGCCGCTCGTTGCCCTCCTCGTCGCCGTCGTGAAGGAGGAGGAAGGCGTGGATCGAGGCGCGCAGCGCCGCCTCGAACTGCTTGCGCTCGAACTCGGCCCGGCCGAGGCTCTCGGCGGTCTCGCGGTCGAAGGGGTTGAAGCGCAGCGCCTTGGCGAACTCCTCGGCGGCGCCGTCGAAGTCCTTGCGCCGGTAGAGCACGCGCCCGTGCAGCTTGTGGTGCGCCGGGTCGGCGAGGTCTTTGGCCTTGGCGATCTCCAGGCACTCGCAGGCGCGGGCGTGCTCGCCTTTCTCGGCGTAGAGGTGGGCGAGGCCGAGGAAGTGGGCGGCGTCGATGGCGTTGCGGCGGAGCTGCTCGCGCAGCAGGTCGCGCAGGCTGCGCTGCGGCTTGCCGGCGTGCTGGCGGAGGAGCTTGCGCACTTCGGCGAGGCCCATCTTGACGCCGAGGTTGCGCGGCTCGATGCGCAGGGCGAGGAGGAAGAGCTCGGCGGCCTCGTCGTACTGCCCGCGCGCGGTGAACCGCCGCGCCAGGTCGACGAGGTCCTGGAGGTCGCCTTGAGGCGTTTGCTGATCGCTCATGAAAACGGGCGTAAGTCTAACATCCTGTGCATCTAGGCTTATCGAGCGCTTGATCGGTCGTTCCGGTGTTGGGTCCCGCAGGCTCTCTTCCGCGCCGGGCGCTCCTTTAAGTCCGCGCTTCGCGTGCTGATACAGAGGGGGGTTGCCGGCAAACACGGGGGGTGGCTCCGGCGCCTCGCACGGTGGACTTTGACGGGGAGCGGACGGAGCGCCCGGCGCTCCAGAGACCTGCGGGCCCTAGCACCGCCAGTGGAGCCACTGCGATGAAGTTGCCCGAGCGCAGCGACGGGCGGGGGCCGACGTCACTTCAGAGGTAGGAGTCAGGGCGCCGCGTGATGTGCCGGGCCAGAGGCCCGCGAAGCGGCGCGTTCCGGCGAGGGGGCCACCGTGCGTTAGCGGCGGAGCCGACGCCCGCTAACCAGCCACCACCCCTCCCAACCAGGACCCGCGCAGCGGGCGCGCCTCTTCGCGGGCCGGGTGGCACGGCATCTCACGCGGCACTATCCGTCCCGCGCGGGTCTCGCAACGGCCAGCAATGAGTCTCCGAACCAGGGAGTCGTGACGACACGCCCGATCCGCCGCAGGGGCTTGAGCGCAGGGTTCCCTTCGCCGACGTTGCAGAAGTTGGAGATGGTCGTCAGCTTTTCGACCTTGAAGCCGGCTTCT
>DASWHY010000577.1:0-1625 GCA_036397955.1 Thermoanaerobaculia bacterium
ATGAGCCACCTCGGACGCCCGAAGGGCGAGGGCCCGGAGCCGGAATTCAGCCTCGAGCCCGCGGCGGCGCGGCTCGCCGAGCTGCTCGCTCGTGAGGTGGGCTTCGCCCGCGACACCGTGGGCGAGGACGCCCGCGCCAAGGCGGCGGCGCTGGCGCCGGGCGGCGTGCTGCTGCTCGAGAACCTGCGCTTCGCCAAGGAGGAGAAGAAGGGGGAGGCGGGCTTCGCCGCCCGGCTCGCCGCTTTCGGCGACGTCTACTGCAACGACGCCTTCGGCACCTGCCACCGCGAGGACGCCTCGATGGTGGCGGTGCCGCGGATCATGAAGGAGGAGGGCAAGCCGGCGGTCTGCGGCTTCCTCGTCGAGAAGGAGATCCGTTACCTGAGCGAGGTGATCGCCGACCCGAAGCGTCCCTTCGTCGCCATCCTCGGCGGCGCCAAGGTCTCCGACAAGATCACCGTCATCGGCCGGCTGCTCGAGGTCTGCGACAAGATCCTGATCGGCGGCGCCATGGCCTACACCTTCTTCCTCGCCCGCGGCCAGAAGGTCGGCTCGAGCCTCGTCGAGCCCGACCTGGTGGAGCGCGCCGGCGACCTGCTGCGGCGCGGCGGCGGCAAGCTCGTGCTGCCGGTCGACACCCACTGCGCCGCCGCCTTCTCGGCCGACGCCGCCAGGCAGGTGGTCGCCGGCGACGTGCCCGACGGCTTCCAGGGGCTCGACGTCGGCCCGCGGACGCGCGAGCTCTTCGCCGCCGAGATCGCGGGCGCCGGCACCGTGGTGTGGAACGGCCCCATGGGCGTCTTCGAGATGCCGCCCTTCGACGCCGGCACCCGGGCCGTGGCCGAGGCGGTGGCGGCCTCGGGCGCCACCACCGTCATCGGCGGCGGCGACAGCGCCGCGGCGATCGAGCAAATGGGCTTCGCCGGCCGGGTGAGCCACGTGTCGACCGGCGGCGGCGCCAGCCTGGAGATGCTCGAGGGCAAACGCTTCGCCAGCGTCGACCTGCTGGACGATGAGGAGACCTGATCGTGGCCAAGAACACGAAGACCATCGCGATCCTGACCGGCGGGGGCGACGTCCCCGGTCTCAACCCGGCCATCCGCGCCATCACCATCCGCGCCCAAAGCGAGGGCTACCGGGTGCTCGGCATCCGGCGGGGCTGGGCCGGCCTGGTCGACCTCGACCCCGACGAGGACGACAACAGCCGCCACGTCCAGGAGCTGACGGCCAACGTCGTCAACCGTGCCGGGCGCACCGGCGGCACCTTCCTCCACACTTCGCGGACGCGGCCGAGCAGCCTGCCGGCGGAGGTCGTCCCCCCACACCTGCGCGACCGCTACACCGAGGCGACCAACGACCTGACGAGCGAGGTGCTGCGCAACGTCGAGCTCCTGGGCATCGACTTCCTGATCCCGATCGGCGGCGACGACACCCTGAGCTACGCCCACCGTCTCCACGCCGAGGGCGTCAAGGTGGTGGCGATTCCCAAGACCATGGACAACGACGTGCCGGGCACCGACTACTGCATCGGCTTCAGCACCTGCGTGACCCGCACTCTCGCCCTGACCCACCAGCTCCGCACCACCGCCGGGTCGCACGAGCGTTTCCTGGTGATCGAGGTCTTC
>DASWHY010000578.1:0-3318 GCA_036397955.1 Thermoanaerobaculia bacterium
GGGCGCGAGCTGGCGCGCACCGAGGCGCGCCGCGAAGGGCTGGCGCGCGACCTCGCCGAAGCCGAGCGCGCGCTGCTCTCCGCCGACGAGCGGCTCTCCGCCGCGCAGGCCGAGGTCGAGGCGGCGAAGGGCGGACGCGAGAGTCTGCGCGCCGACAGCGCCGGCCGCAAGGGGCGGCTCGAGGTCCTCTCCGAGCGCCTGGCGGCGCAGGACCGGGAGGCGGCGCGGCTCGCTTCCGAGCTGGACGAGGGCCAACGCCAGGTCGGCGCCTGGGACGACGAGGCGGCACGCCTCACCGCCCGCCGCGCGCAGCTCGACGGCGAGATCGAACAGGCCGAGCGCACGCTGCAGGCCGACCTCGAAGGGCGAGCCGCGGCCGAGGAGGGCGTGCTCGCCGAGCAGGCGCGGCTCGACGCGGAGCGCCAGGCGGTGCAGCTCCTCGACGAGCGGATCGCCGAGGAGCGCGAGCGGCGCGAGGGGGTGCGGCACGAGGTGGAGGAGCTGCGCGTCGACCGCGCCCGGTTGGAGCAGGATGCCGAGCACCTCTGCCTCACCTTCCACGAGGAGTTCGCGCGCGAGTTGCCGGCGGTGGAGGAGACCGGCGCGGGCGGCGGCCCGGCGGCCGGCGAGTTGGCCGAACGCGAGGCCGAGCTGGCGCGCTGCAAGGCGACCCTCGAGCGGCTGGGCCCGGTCAACGCCCTCGCCGTCGAGGAGCACGACGAGCAGGAGCAGCGGCTGGAGTTCCTGACCGCGCAGCGCGCCGACGTCGCGCGCTCGGTCGAGAGCCTGCGCGCCACGATCCGCGAGATCAACCAGGCCTCGAGCGAGCGCTTCCTCGCCACCTTCGTCGAGGTCAACCGCCACTTCGGCGCGGTCTTCGCCCAGCTCTTCCGCGGCGGCGAGGCCGAGATGCGCCTGATGGACGAGGAGGACGTCCTGGAGTGCGGCCTCGAGATCGTCGCCCGCCCGCCGGGCAAGCGCCTGCAGAACCTGATGCTGCTCTCGGGCGGCGAGAAGGCGCTCACCGCCATCGCCCTCCTCTTCGCCCTCTTCCGCACCAAGCCCTCGCCCTTCTGCATCCTCGACGAGGTGGACGCGCCGCTCGACGACCTCAACACCCGCCGCTTCGTCGAGCTGCTCAAGGAGATGTCCGCCGAGACGCAGTTCCTGGTGATCACCCACAACAAGATCACCATGGAGGTCGCCTCCACTCTCTACGGCGTGACGATGGAAGAGAAGGGCGTCTCCAAGCTCGTCGGCGTCCAGCTCGAAGAGATCCAGCCCGAAGCCGAGCGCGCGACCGCCTAGCCAGCGGCCCGGAAGTTGCACCCGCACCGGGGGCTCCGAGAGGTGACCCCGATGCGCAGACCGATCCTCGCCGCCCTGCTCCTGCCGCTCCTCCTCGTCCCCGCCTGCCGCTTGGCGGACGACGACGAGTCCGCGACCCAACCGGCCGTCACGCAGCCGGAGCCGGCGCCCGCGCCGCCGCCGCGGCAGGTCTCGGTCCCGTCGGTCGGCTTCCAGCGCTTCGACCCGGCCGTCCTCGAGCGCTACCGCCTCGACCCGGCGTGGCGCACCGCCGCCGAGCGCGACCGGCTCGGGCGATTGCAGTCCGGCGCGGCGCCGCAGTCCGGCGCCCCTCTTCCCCCGGCGACCACGGAGCCGCCGCCGTCACCTCCCACCACGCCTCCCGACGACGAGGCCCGCATCCTCGCGGCGCAGGTGCTCCTCGACCGCGCCCGCTTCTCGCCGGGCGTGATCGACGGCCGCTGGGGACAGAACACCGAGAAGGCGCTCTACTGGCTGCAGTTCGCGCGCGGCTTGCCGCCGACCGGCGTCCTCGACGACGCCACCTTCGCCGCGCTCGAGCGCTCCGCCGCCGGCGAGCCCGTCGTCGAAGTGGAGGTCACGGCCGCCGACCTGGAAGGGCCGTTCACCGAAGTCCCCGAGGACCCCTACGAGCAGGCCGAGCTCGAGTGCCTCTGCTACGCCTCGCCGGCCGAGGCGATCGCCGAGCGCTACCACACGACCCCCGAGCTCCTCGCCGAGCTGAACCCGGAAGCCGACCTCGACGCCCTGACCGCCGGCATGCGCCTTCAGGTGCCGAACGTCGAGCCGCTGGCCCCCGGCGACCGCCAGCGCGCCGCCGGCGGCGACCCGATCGCCCAGCTCCTCGTCTCGAAGCGCGGCTTCTACACCCAGGCGCTCGACGCGCAGGGGCGCGTCCTCTTCCACTTCCCCTCGACCGTCGGCTCGCAGTACGACCCCTCGCCGGCCGGCGAGTTCCACGTCACCGGCGTCGCCTTCACCCCCACCTTCCATTACCAACCGACCCTCTTCCACGAAGTGCCAGACGAGAATCCCGAGGCCCAGCTCCCGGCCGGCCCCAACGCGCCCGTTGGCCTCGTCTGGATCGACCTCTCCAAGCCCCACCACGGCATCCACGGCACCGCCGTCCCCGAGACCATCGGCTACACCAGCTCCCACGGCTGCATCCGCCTGACGAACTGGGACGCCCTCTTCCTGGCGCGGCGGGTGAAGCCGGGGATACCGGTCCGCTTCCGCGACTGAGCCCACTCGGGCTACAATGCCCCCCGCTTTCCGGGAGACCCCTCCCCCCGGCCCACCTCGAGCCGACGTAGCTCAGTGGTAGAGCAGCTGATTCGTAATCAGCAGGTCATCGGTTCAAATCCGATCGTCGGCTCCAGTCTTCTCAACTGTTTGGCTTCCTCCTCGCGCAGCTCTGAGCGTCACGGGATACTCCCGGGGTTACTCACCGAGACCGCCTGCCGCGGGCTTTTCAAGGAGTCCGCGCGAGCAGGTGGCCGAGTTGCGGGGAGTTGCTAGGCCTCTTGCCGGGGCCGTAACTGCTGGTCGACAGGGTCACCAAGCGCAACCTGGGGCCTAGCTGGTCTATGATGGCTTTAATGCACATCGACGAAGGAAACCTCTCTGTTCTAGATGTCCAAGGGCCACACCTCCAGAGCCTCCTTGATCAGGGAAGGCATGACGAGCTTCTGCGCGAGGCAAAGAGGCTCCTTTCGATCGATCCAGACGACTTCAATGTCTGCCAGACTGCTGCTCGATTTCTTATCGACGGTGGTTCCGACGCCCAAAACCTAGAGGCCATCAATGCGGGCATGGTAGTGATTGAGCGTCTCCTTCGCGAGTGCCCAAAGCTCGATGAGGAGTTCACGATTCGATTCCGGTACAACCTCTCTAATGGGTACGGTGCCCGCTATCATTACTTTCGTGCTAGGAATCAGCCTGGCGAGGCCGATGTCGAGCTACAAGCTCAGAAGGAAATACTGCAGGGCC
>DASWHY010000579.1:0-1634 GCA_036397955.1 Thermoanaerobaculia bacterium
TGGTTGGCATCTTGCGGCCGACTCTCCTCAGCTGGTGGTGCCGAGTGTAGCACCGACCCCACGCATATCGTCCAGCCAGCCCAGGGCGGCCTCACCGGCTGCACGCTGCCAGTCGGGGCCGATGGCGTGCTCGGCTATCGCCCGGGACAGGTTGATCAGGCCCGGCGCCCAGGTCCCGTGGCAGCAGGCGAGGGCGGTCGCCAGTTCGCCGCCCTGGGCGCCCACGCCCGGCACCAGGAAGGCCGGCCCGGGCACCTCATCGCGGAGGCGGCGCAACTCGGTCGGCGCGGTGGCGCCGACCACCAGCCCGACCCGGCCGTCGGGCCATCGCTCGGCGGCCCATCTCGCCACGACCGTCGCCAGCGGACGACCTTCGACCGCGAGATCCTGGAGCCGCCCCGCGCTGAGGTTGGACGTGCGGACGAGGAGGTACACGAGCCGCCCGGAGAATGCCAGGAAGGGCTCGATGGCGTCCTCGCCAAGGTAGGGCTGCAGGGTCACCCCATCGGCGGCCAGGCGCCCCAGCAGGGCCTCCGCGTAGCGCTCGGCGGATGGACCGATGTCGCCGCGCTTGGCGTCGATGATGACCAGCGGCCCAGGTGGCACCCCTGCGCGAACCCGCTCCAGGGCCGCCCAGCCCGCCGATCCGAAGGCCTCGAAGTAGGCCGTGTTGAGCTTCACCGCCGCCGCCGACCGCGCCGCGGCGTCAATCAGGCCGCGGGCGAAGGCCTCGATGCCACCGACGTCTGGGGGCAAGGTTTCCGGGAGCGCATCGGGGCGCGGATCGATGCCCAGGCACAGCGGCGCCCCGAGCGCCGCCACGCGCTCGCGCAGACGCTCCAGCGGCGGCCGGGAATCGCTCATCCGACGGTCACCATCGGCTCCGCGGCACGCGCAAGCGTCCGCCGGCCCGCCAACGGCGACGCGTCAGCAGTGGCGTAGTCGAGCAGGCGAAGCTGGAGCCGCGGCTCCCCTTCGAACGTGCGCTCTTCGAGGGTTGCCACGACATCCACCGCGGCCCCGACGGGCGGGGTCTCGCGCTCGGCACCGACGCTGAAGGCGATGCCGTCGAACGTTTCGGCCCCCCTCCGGAGGCGGATTGACAGGTGGTCAGCGCCCGCCCCAACGCGTCGCGCGTCGCCCACCGTGAGGCCCGTCACGGCCAACATCGGCTGCTCGTGGCCGGGTCCATAGGGCGCCAGCTGCGCCAGCTCCCGCACGAGCGGCCACCCGACGTGGGGCGCGGTCAGGACGAGGTCCACGCCGAGCTGCCCGGGGCGGGCGACGACCTCGGCGGCGTCGGGCGGGAAGGGACGGGGCAGGGCGCCAAACGCGTCGGCGAAGGCATCCCACGCCTCGGGGAGGGCGCTGAACCCCCCTGCCGCCGCATGCCCGCCCCGCTTGGTCAGGTGCACTCCACAGGCTTCCAGCCCGGAAGCCACGTGGAAGTCCGGCGTGGCCCGCACCGACCCCCTGATCTCCGACTCCAGCAACGCGGCGGCGGCCACCGGTCGCGCCAGCTCATCGGCGAGGCGGCCCGCGATCAGGCCCAGCAGGCCCGGCGCCCAGGCGTCGTGGCGGAGGGCGAGCGGGCCCGCGCCCGGGGCCGCGGCGGCCATCTGGCGGGCGGTGTC
>DASWHY010000580.1:0-5780 GCA_036397955.1 Thermoanaerobaculia bacterium
GCCAGGGTGTAGCGATAGGGTCGGACCTCCGTCGGATGACTCATCGCTCGAGCTCTCCTGCGATCACGTTGAGGCCGCCGAGGGTGGCTATTATGTCGGAGACCGTGCCGCCCTTGATCAGGGTCGGAAAGGTGGAGAAGATCGGGAAGCAGGGCGGTCGCACCTTGAGGCGATAGGGCTTGGACGAGCCGTCGCTGACGATGTAGAAGCCCAGCTCGCCGTTGGCCCCCTCGACCATGTCGTAGCGCTCGCCGGCCGGCACCTGGATGCCGTCCATGATCAGCTTGAAGTGATAGATCATCGCCTCCATCTCGTTGTAGCAGGCCTCCTTGGGCGGCAGCGCGACGTGCGGGTCGTCGACGATGTACGGCCCCTCTGGCATGCCGCGTTCGAGGAGCTGGCGCACGATCTTGAGCGATTCGCGGATTTCCAGCATGCGGATGCGGTAGCGGTCGTAGACGTCGCCGCCGTAGAGGACCGGCACTTCCCAGTCCACCGTGTCGTAGAGGTCGTAGGGCTGGGCGCGGCGCACGTCGTAGGGCACGCCCGAAGCGCGCAGGCAAGGACCCGTCCACCCCCAGTTGACCGCCTCGGCGGCGGAGATCGCGGCGATGCCGACCGAGCGGTCGAGCCAGATGCGGTTGCGGTCGACCAGCTTCTCCACGTCCTCGATGAACGGCGGCACGATCTCGAGCAGGCGCTTGCAGCGCGCCTCGAAGTCGGGCGGCAGGTCCTGCGACAGGCCGCCGATGCGGCCGTAGGAGACCGTCAGGCGCGCGCCGGAGCAGGCCTCGAGCAGGCCGTAGATCTCCTCGCGCGGCTGGAAGAGGTACCAGAAGTTGGTCAGCGCGCCGGCGTCCACCAGCGTCGAGCCGTTGCAGACGCAGTGGTCCATGATCCGCGACAGCTCGGAGAGGATGGTGCGCGCCCAGACCGCCCGCGGCGGCACCTCGACCTCCAAGAGCTTCTCCACCGCCCGGCAGTAGGCGACGTTGTTGATGAAGGCCGAGCAGTAGTTGAGCCGGTCGGTGTAGGGGATCACCTGCTGCCAGGTGTGGGTCTCGGCCATCTTCTCGAAGCAGCGGTGGAGGTAGCCGATCTCGACGTCGGAGGCGACGATCGTCTCGCCGTCGAGCACCGCGGTGAGCCGGAAGGTGCCGTGCATCGCCGGGTGCGAGGGGCCGATGTTGATCGTCATCCGCTCGAAGAGGTCGTCGCCCGTCTCCGGCAGGTCGAACTTCGGCTTGTAGATCTTGTCCTCGGTCAGGATCCAGCGCCGCGCCGCGTCGTAGTCCTTGCGCAGCGGGTGGCCGACGAAGGCCTCGTGGCAGAGGATGCGGCGCAGGTTCGGGTGGCCCTCGGCGCGGATGCCGAACATGTCCCAGAGCTCGCGCTCGGCCCAGTCGGCCGCCTTCCAGACGCCGACCAGCGACGGCACCACCGGATCGTCTTCCGGCACCGGCACCTTGAGCCGCAGCCGCTCGTTGCGCGGGATCGAGTAGAGGTGGTAAACGGCGTCGAAGCGCCCCCCCTCCGCCGCCGAGCGCTCGGGGTAGTCGACGCCGCAGACGTCGGAGAGGAGGTCGAAGCGGGTCTCGGGGTCGTCGCGGAGGGCGCGCGCCAGCTCGGGCAGGACCTCGCGGCGCACCACCCAGGTCGGCAGGTCGCTCCCCGCCTCGGGCGCCACCGCCCCCTCCGGGAAGCGGCCGGCGACCCCGGGCAGCGTGCTAGGCGGCGTCAGCGTCTCCACTCGGCACCCCGTCCACGGCCGGCCCGGCCGCGGCGCGGGCCCGGTGGCGCTTCCGGTCGCGCACCACCTTCTGCTTGAGCTGCAGGATGCCGTAGATCAGCCCCTCGGGCGTCGGCGGGCACCCCGGCACGTAGATGTCCACCGGGATGATCTCGTCGATCCCTTGCATCACGTGGTAGGCGCGGTAGAAGCCGCCCGAGCAGGCGCAGGCGCCCATCGAGATCACCCACTTGGGGTCGGGCATCTGGTCGTAGATCCGCTTGAGGACCGGCGCCATCTTGTCGTTGATGGTGCCGGCGACGAGGAGCACGTCGCTCTGCCGCGGCGAGAAGCGGACGACCTCGGCGCCGAAGCGCGAGACGTCGTAGTGCGACGACACCGTGGACATGAACTCGATGGCGCAGCAGGCGGTGCCGAAGGGGAAGGGCCAGAAGGAGTTGCGCCGCCCCCAGTCCTCCAGCTTCTCGAACGTCGTGGTGACCCAGCTCTCTCCGATCATGCGGCCCGACCTCCCTCGGCGAGGGACGGTCATCGTAGCACTTGTGACTGGCAGTCACAAGCTCCGATCCTCCCGGAGCAGCGGCTCGCCCAAGCGGCGGTCAATTCAGCCACTGCACGATTCATTTAAAATATGCAATCGTGAAGCGGGTGCTGATCGTCGACGACCACCCGATCGTCCGCGCCGGCCTGCGCGGCATCCTCGCCGAGACCCCCGACCTGGTGGTCGCCGGCGAGGCCGGCGACGCGGACGAGGCGTTGGCCAAGTTCCGCGGCGACCCGTGGGACGCCGTCGTGCTCGACATCTCCCTGCCCGGGCGGAGCGGCCTCGACCTGCTGCGCGAGCTGACGCAAATCGCCCCCGACGTCCCCGTCCTGGTGCTCAGCGTCCACGAGTCGGACGAGTACGCCCTGCGGGCGCTGCGGGCGGGCGCCGCCGGCTACCTGACGAAGGACCGGACGGCGGGCGAGCTGGTGCAGGCGTTGCGCCTCCTGCTGCGCGGCGAGACCTACATCAACCGCCGCGTCGTGGAGCGGCTGGTGGACGAGGGGCGCGCCGCCGACCGCCCGCCGCACGACGCGCTCTCCGGCCGGGAGCACGAGGTGCTCCGCCTCCTCGCCTCGGGCAAGGTGGTCAAGGAGGTGGCGGCCATTCTGTCGCTGAGCAAGAGCACCGTCAGCACCTACCGCGAGCGCATCCTCAAGAAGCTCGGCCTGCACAGCAACGCCGAGCTGACCCGCTACGCCGTCGAGCACGGGCTGCTGGACGACTAGCGGCCCCGCCGGCCGCCCGCGCTGTCGTTCTGCGGACGACACCCCTGTCGTTCGCCAGACCAAGCGTTTCTAAGCAACTTGCCGACATGCAATTCGCGCCGGCGGCTCCTAGATTGGGGGCGGAAAGGAGCTCACCATGAAATACGCACTCGCTCGCCTCCGCTCCCCACGCCCGGCGGCACCGCTCTTCGCCGTCCTCGCTCTCCTGCTCGTCCCGCCGCTCGCGGCCGCCGACACCGCGGCGAGCCGCGCCTACGGTGAGCGGGTGGAGCTCACCGCCGCGGGCCTCGCCACGGTCGGGAGCGGGCCCTTCCCCGAGGTCGCGGGCAGCGCCCCGCCCGCCTACGACGCCGCCGACCAGGCGGCGGGCGAGACCGTGCGGTCGTCGCCGCTGGCCACCCTGGCCAGCTTCGGCCAGCTCGTCGTCGGTGCCGGCTCGACCGTGCCGGGCGCCGCCGCGGCGACGGCGGATGCCGAGGTCTCCGACGTGGTCCTCTTCTCTCTCGGCGCCGTGAGCCTGACCGCCGACAAGGTGACGGCGGCGGCTGACGTCGCCGGGGCCTGCGGCACCGCGCTCTCGCGCAGCGGCGAGAGCGTCCTCGCCGGCGCCCGCTTGACCTTCCCCGGCGGCAGCGTCGCTCTCTCGGCCCAGGCGGCGCCCAACACCGTCGCCTTCGACGACCTCGGCGTGCGGGTCGTGCTCAACGAGCAGGCGATCGGCGGCGACGGGCTGACCGCCGGCTCGGTCGCGGTCAACGCCATCCACGTCACCCTCGACGACATCCTCCTCGGCGGCGTCCTCTACAGCGGCGAGGTGATCGTCTCCCACGCCGAGGCCGACCTCCAGTGCGACACCGCCGGCACCGGCGGCGGCGGCGACGATGGCGGAGGTGACGACGGCGGCGGGGACGGCGACGATGGCGGCGGGGACGATGGCGAGGGGGACGGCGACGGCGGAAGCTCCGGCTCCTGCCGCTCCTGCGCCCTCGACGTCGCACCGGCGGCGACGCTGCTGGTGCCCTACTTCGCGGTGGACCTCGCCTCCGCACAGGGCCGGACGACGCTTTTCTCGGTCACCAACGCGACGCCGGTCCCGCGGCTGGCGAGCGTCACCTTGTGGACCGACTGGGCGGTGCCGACCATGACCTTCAACCTCGCCCTCGGCGCCTTCGGAGTCGAGACCCTGAACGTCCGCGACCTGCTCCAGCACGGTCCGCCGCCCCTCGGCGGCGGCGCCGCCGCCTTCCCCGGGTGCGCCGCGCAGCAGGCGCAGGCCGCCGACGCCGATCTCCTGCAGCGCGGCCACAGTGGTCGCAGCGTCCTCGGCGGCAAGTGCCTGGCGAGCTGGCGCGACGACCCGGCGCTCGCCACCGGCTACATCACGGTGGACGTGGTGAACCGCTGCTCCGCGCTCGACCCCGCCGACTTCGGCTACTTCGAGCGCGGCGGCCAGGGCGTGGCGAGCAACGCCAACGCCCTGCTCGGCGACGTCTTCTGGGTGACCCCGGAGGAGAACTTCGCGCAGGGCGAGCCGGCGGTCCACCTGCGCGCCGACGCCGCGGCCTTCGGCCAAGGCGACTACACCTTCTACGCCCGCTACGTGGGCGGCGACGGCCGCGACGCCCGCCAGCCGCTCGGCCAGCGCTGGGGCGCCCGCTTCTTGACCGGCGGCGGCTTCGACGGCGGCACCACCCTCGTCGTCTGGCGCGACACCAAGAGCGCCGCGGCGGCGCCCGTCGCCTGCGGCGCCCAGCCCGCCTGGGGCAACCTCGCGAGCCCCGGCATGGTGATGTGGGACGAGGAGGAGAACGCCACCGCCTTCGGCGCCAGCGCCGAGCGCTTCCCCCTGGCGGTCCAGGAGGTGGCCGTGGGGAGCCCGGAGCTGGCGGCCGCTTCGGCCTTCGGTTGGATGGCCGTGGACCTCGGCCACGCCGCCGAGCCGCTCTTCGGCGGCGCGGCGCAGGGGTGGGTGGTGGTTCTCCACCAGGCCGAGGGCCGCTACAGCGCCGGCCACCGCGCCTTCCGCCTCGACACCGCCTGCCCGGGCGGCGACTAGGTCTTCCCCGGCCGGAGGGGTGCGGGCCACCGTCCCCTCCGGCCGTTTTTTCTTTTCCACCCTTCAATGCAGATCGAAGTGCGTTATGATCTGCATTGGAGGAGGTGCCTCATGAGGACCACGCTCAACATCGACGACGAGGCCTTGACCAAGGCGATGAAGTACGCGAAGGGGAGGACCAAGACGGAGGTCATCAACGAGGCGCTCCGCGAGTACGCCCGCGATGGCGCCCTCGGCGATCTCCGCCGGTTGCGCGGCAAAGTGCAGTGGCAGGGCGATCTCGACGAGCTCCGCGGGCGGGAGCCGCGGGATTGAGGGTGCTCGTCGACACCTCGGTCTGGGTCGATTACCTGAACGGCTACCCCTCACGCGAGAGCGAAGCCCTGGATCAGCTCTTCGACCGGCCGCGGCAGCTCTGTACCTGCGGCGTCGTCGTGACGGAAGTCTTCCAAGGGCTGCGGCGGGACAGGAACCGCGCCCTCATCGCCGACCGTTTTCGCCAGCTCATCTTCTTGGAGCCGGCGAGCATCGACCTCTATTTCCGCGCGGGTGAGATCTATCGCGCGATGCGCGAGCGCGCCCATACCGTCCGCTCGGCCATCGACTGCCTGATCGCCGCACTCGCCGAGGCCCACGGCGCCGATCTGCTGGCCCGCGACCGGGACCTCGACGCCATCCTGGCGAGTGGCTTCGTCCGGGCCC
>DASWHY010000581.1:0-2396 GCA_036397955.1 Thermoanaerobaculia bacterium
GGGCTTACTACGGGGCGCAGACGGAGCGGGCGCGGCGGAACTTCCCGGTCTCCGGGCTGCGCTTTCCGCGCCGCTTCATCGAGGCGCTGGGGCTGATCAAAGGAGAGGCGGCGGCGGTCAACGAGGAGATGGGGATCGTGCCGGCCGGGCCGGCGGAGGCCATCCGCAGCGCCGCCGAAGAGGTGGCGCGCGGCGAGCGCGACCAAGACTTCCCGCTCGACATCTTCCAGACCGGCTCGGGCACCTCGACGAACATGAACGCCAACGAGGTGATCGCCAACCGTGCGATCGAGCTCTTGGGCGGCCAGATCGGCAGCAAGTGGCCGGTCCACCCCAACGACCACGTCAACGCCGGCCAGTCCTCGAACGACGTCATCCCCACCGCCATCCACGTCGCCGCCTACTCGGCGATCGTCGAGGACCTCGAGCCGGCGCTCACCCGCCTCGCCGAAGCGCTGGAGCGGAAGGCGGCCGAGCTCGACGACGTGGTCAAGATCGGCCGCACCCACCTCCAGGACGCGGTGCCGGTGCGGCTGGGCCAGGAGCTCGGTGGGTACGCCCAGCAGGTGCGCTACGCCCTCGACCGGCTGGCCGCGGTCAAGCCGCGCCTGGCCGAGCTGGCGCTCGGCGGCACGGCCGTCGGCACGGGGTTGAACGCCCCGCCCGGCTTCGCCGACCGCGTCATCGCCCGCCTCGCCGCGCGCACCGGCCACCCCTTCGTGCCGGCGCCCAACCGCTTCGAGGCGCTGGCCGCCAAGGACGCCGCGGTCGAGGCCTCGGGAGCGCTCAAGACGATCGCCGTCTCGCTGACCAAGATCGCCAACGACATCCGCTGGCTGGCCTCCGGCCCGCGCTGCGGCATCGGCGAGATCTCGATCCCCAGCCTCCAGCCCGGCAGCTCGATCATGCCCGGGAAGGTCAACCCGGTGATCCCGGAGTCGGTGCTGATGGTCTGCGCGCAGGTCGTCGGCAACGACGTCACGATCACCCTCGCCGGCATGTCGGGGGTCTTCGAGCTCAACGTCATGATGCCGGTGATCGCCTACAACCTCGAGCAGTCGATCGCCATCCTGGCGGCCGCGGCGAGCCTCCTCGCCGAGCGCACCGTCGAGGGGATCGAGGCCAACCGCGAGCGCAGCGCGGAGCTGGTCGAGAAGTCGCTGGCGATGGTGACCTCGTTGGTGCCCAAGATCGGCTACGACGCGGCGGCCGAGATCGCCAAGGAGTCGGTCAAGACCGGCCGGACGGTGCGCGAGCTGGCGCGGGAGAAAGGGGTGCTCCCGGAGGCCGAGCTGAACGAGGCGCTCGACCCCCGGGGGATGACGGAAGGGGGCATCCAGGGCGGCGACGGCGGCGGGTAGGGCGCGAGCGCGGGATCCGATGGCCGCGGACCGCCGCATCCTGCACTGCGACATGGACTGCTTCTACGCCGCGGTCCACGTACGCGACGACCCGTCGCTGCGCGGCCGGCCGCTGGTCATCGGCGGCCGTCCCGAGAGCCGCGGCGTGGTGGCGGCGGCGAGCTACGAGGCCCGCCGCTACGGCATCCACTCGGCGATGCCCTCGGCGCGCGCCGTCAAGCTCTGCCCCGACCTCCTCTTCCTGCCCCCCGACTTCCGCCGCTACCACCGCGAGTCGGAGCGCATCTTCGCCATCTATCGCGAGGTCACGCCGAGGGTGCAGGAAGTGTCGATCGACGAGGCCTACCTCGACGTCAGCGACCACCTCGGCGCGGCCGGCAGCGCCACCGCCGTGGCGCGCGAGATCCGCCGGCGGGTGCGCACGGAGCGCGGGCTGACGGTCTCGGTCGGCGTCGGCCCCAACCGCCTGGTCGCCAAGATCGCCTCCGACTTCCAGAAGCCGGACGGCTTGACGGTAGTGCCGCCGGCCAAGGTGCTCGACTTCCTGGCGCCGCTCCCGGTGCGGCGGCTGCACGGCGTCGGGCCGGCGACCGAGCGCGCGCTGGCCGAGCTCGGGGCGACGACGGTGGCCGAGCTGCGGGCGCTCGACGCCGCCCTCCTCGCCGCCCGCTTCGGCAAGCACGGCGACACGCTCTGGGAGTTCGCCCGCGGCATCGACGAGCGGCCGGTCGAGCTGGAGCGCGAGCGGAAGAGTCTCTCGACGGAGACGACCTACGCCGCCGACCTGGTGGGGCTCGCCGCGGTCGAGGCGGAGGTCGGACGGCTGGCCGCCGACCTCGCCGGCGAGCTGCGCCGCCGCAGCCTCGGCGGCTGCACGCTGACCTTGAAGCTCCGCTACGGCGACTTCACGACGATCACCCGCTCGCGCACCCTGGACCTCCCGACCTGCGACGAGCGCGCGATCGCCGCCTGCGCCCAAGACCTCCTGACCCGCACCGCAGCCGCCACCCGTCCGGTGCGCCTGCTCGGGGTCGG
>DASWHY010000582.1:0-6526 GCA_036397955.1 Thermoanaerobaculia bacterium
AGCGCGAGGAGGTCGCGACCGGCACGATCGTCCTCGACGCGCGGCGCGTGCAGCAGATCGGCGTGCGCACCGGGCGGGTCGTGCGGCGGACCACGGCCGGCGAGATCCGCACCGTCGGGCGGGTGGCGCTCGACGAGAGCCTCCTCACCGACGTCACGGTCAAGTTCGCCGGCTACATCGGCGATCTGCGGGTGAACGAGACCGGACAGGCGGTGCGCCGCGGTCAGACCCTCTTCACCCTCTACAGCCCCGAGCTCTACGCGGCGCAGCAGGAGTACCTGGTGGCGCTGCGCAGCCAGCGGGCGGCGCAGGGGACCGCCGCCCCCGACCGCGCCGACTACCTCGTGCGCGCGGCGCGTCAGAAGCTCGCGCTCTGGGACCTCAGCGATTCCCAGATCCGCCAGCTCGCCGCCCGCGGCCGGCCGCTCGAGCAGGTGCCGGTCCTCTCCCCCGCCTCCGGCTACGTGCTCGAGAAGAACGTGGTCGAAGGGGCGGCCGTGCAGCCGGGCATGCCGCTCTACCGCATCGGCGGGCTCGATCGGGTGTGGGTCGAGGCGGAGGTCTACGAGGCGGACCTGCCGCGGGTCGCGCTCGGGCAGGCGGCGGTCGTCACGCTCCCCTACCAGCCGGGCGCGACGTTCCGCGGGCGCGTGAGCCTGGTCCTGCCGTCCCTGACGGCCGAGAGCCGCACCGCGCGGGTGCGCGTCGAGCTCCCCAACCGCTCCGGGCCGGGCGGACCGGTCCTCCGTCCCGAGATGTACGCCGACGTGCTGCTCCAGGTGCCCGGGCGCGAGGCCCTCCTGGTCCCCGAGTCGGCGGTGCTCTACACCGGGCCGCGCGCCCTGGTCTTCCTGGCGTTGGGCGAAGGGCGCTTCCGTCCGCAAGAGGTGGAGCTCGGGCCGAAGGTCGCGGATGCCTACGAGGTCCTTTCCGGCGTGCACGAAGGGGACGTGGTGGTGACCTCCGGCAACTTCCTGATCGCCGCCGAGAGCCGCTTGAAGGCGGCGACGGAGCTCTGGTGATGACCGGCGCGGCACCGGGCGGCGGCGGCTTCATCGGCCGAGTGATCGAGGCCACCGGCCGCAGCCCTTGGTTCACCCTGCTAGTGGTCGCGGCGCTGGCCGGCGGGGGCTGGTTCGCCTTGCGCAACGGACCGCTGGACGCCATCCCGGATTTGTCTGACGTGCAGGTCATCATCTTCACCGAGTGGCCGGGGCAGAGCCCCGACCTGGTCGAGGACCAGATCACCTACCCGATCTCGACCTCGCTCCTCGCCGCGCCGCGGGTGCAGTTCGTGCGCGGGCAGTCGATGTTCGGCATGTCGTTCATCTACGTCATCTTCGCGGACGGCACGGACATCTACTGGGCGCGCTCGCGGGTGCTCGAGTACCTGAACGAGGTGCAGGACGCCCTGCCCGAGGGAGTGCGGCCGACCCTCGGCCCCGACGCCACCGGCGTCGGCTGGGTCTTCCAGTACGCCCTGGTCGACGAGACCGGCAACCTCGACCTCGCCCAGCTCCGCAGCCTCCAGGACTGGAACGTGCGCTACTCGCTGGAGAGCGTGCCGGGAGTGGCGGAGGTCGCGTCGGTGGGCGGCTTCGTCAAGGAGTACCAGGTCCAGCTCGACCCGGTGAAGCTCCTGGCCTACGGCATCTCGGTCACCGAGGTGGTGCGGGCGGTGCGCGAGTCGAACGAGGAGGTCGGGGGGCGGGTCATCGAGATGGCCGGGCACGAGGTCATGGTGCGCGGCCGCGGCTACATCCGAGATCCCGACGATCTCGAGAGCGTCGCCCTGAAGGCGGCCGGCGGCACGCCGGTGCTGCTGCGCGACGTCGCCGTGGTCTCGCTCGGCCCCGCGCAGCGGCGGGGATTCGCCGACCTCGACGGCAAGGGCGAGGCGGTGGGCGGCATCGTCGTCATGCGCTACGGCGAGAACGCACTCCAGGTGATCGAGGCGGTCAAAGAGCGCCTGGCGCAAGTCCGGAGCAGCCTTCCCCCCGGGGTGAAGCTGGTCGTGACCTACGACCGCTCGGAGCTCATCGCGGCCTCGATCGACACCCTCAAGCACACGCTCATCGAGGAGATGGTGGTCGTCTCGATCGTCATCTTCCTCTTCCTGCTCCACGCCCGCAGCGCCCTGGTGCCCATCCTCACGCTCCCCATCGCCGTGCTGCTCGCCTTCATCCCCATGTACTTCCAGGGGCTGACCATCAACATCATGTCCCTCGGGGGCATCGCGGTGGCGATCGGCGCCATGGTGGACGCCTCGATCATCATGATCGAGAACATCCACAAGAAGCTCGAGGAGCGGGAGAGCGCCCGCGCGGCCGACCCGGCCGCCGCCGGTACCCGCACCGAGACCATCCTCGACGCCATGCGGGAGGTGGGGCCGAGCCTCTTCTTCGCGCTGCTGGTGATCACCGTCTCGTTCCTGCCGGTCTTCACCCTGCAAGGGGCGGAGGGGCGGCTGTTCAAGCCGCTGGCCTACACCAAGACCTACTCGATGGGGTTCGCCGCCCTGCTCGCGGTGACCCTCACCCCGGCGCTGGCGGTGCTCTTCATCCGCGGCCGCATCCGGCGAGAGGGGGCGAATCCGCTCAACCGCTGGCTGATCGGCGGCTACACACCGGTGGTGCGCTTCGTCGTGCGGCACCGCCTGGCGGTGCTGGTCGTGGCGGTGCTGCTCATGGTCTTCACCATCCCCGCCTACCTGCGCCTCGGCAGCGAGTTCATGCCGCCCTTGAACGAGGGGGTGCTCCTCTACATGCCGACGGCGCCGCCGGGCATGTCGGCCACCGAGGCGGCCCGCGTCCTCCAGGACATGGACCGCCGGCTGGCCGAGTTCCCCGAGGTGGTGAGCGTCTTCGGCAAGATGGGGCGGGCCGAGACCGCCACCGATCCGGCGCCGATCGGCATGGTGGAGACGGTGGTGGTCCTGAAGCCACGCGAGGAGTGGCGCGAGGGGCTGACCTGGGACGGGCTGATCCGCGAGATGGACGGCGCCCTGCAGTTCCCCGGCATGCCCAACATCTGGTGGATGCCCATCCAGACCCGCACCGAGATGCTCGCCACCGGCATCCGCAGTCCTCTGGGGATCAAGGTCTTCGGCGACGACCTGGCCGCGATCGAGCGCGTGGCGGTGGACATCGAGCGGGCGGTCGCGGGGATCGCCGGCACGCGCAGCGCCTTCGCCGACCGGGCGACCGGCGGCCTCTACCTGGACGTCGAGATCGACCGGCCGGCGGCGGCGCGCTACGGCCTGCGGGTGGCGGACATCAACGCGGTCGTGCAGTCGGCGATCGGCGGCATGGACGTTACCCAGACCGTCGAGGGGCGGGAGCGCTATCCGGTCTCGGTGCGCTACGCGCGGGAGTTCCGCGAGGACCCGCAGGCGCTGTTGCGGCGGGTGCTGGTGGCCACGGCCGACGGCGCGCAGGTGCCGCTCGGGCAGGTGGCGCACGTCCGCCCCACGACCGGCCCGCCGATGATCCGCAGCGAGGACGGGCGGCTGGTGGGCTTCGTCTTCGTGGACGTCGTCGATCGTCCCATCGCCGAGTACGTCAACGAGGCCCGGCAGGTCGTCGCCCGGCAGGTCTCCCTCGGTCCCGGCATGCGCATCGAGTGGGCGGGGCAGTTCAAGTACCTGGAGCGGGCCAAGGAACGGCTGAAACTGGTCGTGCCGGTGACGTTGGCGCTCATCGTGCTGCTGCTCTACCTCAACACCCGCTCGTTGGTCGAGACCGGGATCGTGCTGCTCGCGGTGCCCTTCTCGCTGATCGGCGCGATCTGGCTCCTCTACCTCCTCGGCTACAACCTGAGCGTGGCGGTCTGGGTGGGACTCATCGCGCTGGCCGGCCTCGACGCCGAGACCGGAGTGATCATGCTGTTGTACCTGACGCTGTCCTACGGCAAGCGGCGGGACCAGGGGCGTCTGCGCACCTTCGCCGACCTCGAGGAGGCGATCGTCGAGGGAGCCGCCCAGCGCATCCGGCCCAAGCTGATGACCGTGCTCACGTTGATGATCGGCCTGATGCCGATCCTTTGGAGCAGCGGCACCGGCGCCGACCTGATGAAGCGCATCGCCGCCCCCATGGTCGGCGGCATCGCCACCTCGTTCCTGCTCGAGCTCACCGTCTACCCGGCGCTCTTCGCGATCTGGAAAGGGCGCCAGCTGCGACCGGACGGCGTAGACTTCGGCGAAAGCCATCCGGCGGACGACCCGCGGACGAAAGCCCGGTAGGCGCTGCCGCGCCAGGCAACGTATAGACAGGCGATGCTCAAGGCCCCGCTCCTCGCCGCGCTCCTCGGGCTGGCCGCCGCCGGGCCGGGGTGGGCGTTCGCCGACGACGCGGGCGCCGTCCTCTGGCACTTCGACACCGGCGGCTGACTCTTCACCGCCCCCGCGGTCGCGGGAGACCTCGTCTACACCGGTTCCTGCCCCGGCAGCTTCTACGCCCTCGAGCGCGCGACCGGGCGGGTGCGCTGGCAGTTCGACGCCGCCCGCGACGGCGCCCCCAAGGCGCAGTTCCACGGCCACCCGGTGCTCGCGGGCGACCTGGTCATCACTCCGTCCGACGGCCGGGCGATCTCGTCCGTCTACGCTCTGGACCGCGCCACCGGGGAGCTGCGTTGGGAGTGGCCGGCCGAGCGCGGGGTGGAGGCCGACCTGCTGCTGGCCGGCGAGCGCGTGCTCGCCCTCACCGGCACCGCCGAGCTCGCGGCGCTCGACGCCCGGACCGGCGAAGAGCTGTGGCGCCTGGCCCCGGACGGCCCGCCGCCGCGCCCGGAGGTCCACAAGAGCGCGCCGGCAGCCGGCGGCGGCCGGGTGTTCTTCGAGACCGCCGACGGCCGGCTCTACGCCGCCGACCTCGCCACCGGCAAGCTCCTCTGGAAGCGCGACCTCGGGTTCGACATCACGACCTCGCTGCTGCTCACCGCGCGAGGCTTGCTTATCGGCCTCGCCGACGGGCGGATCGTCCGTCTCGACCCGGAGACCGGCGACGTCGAGACCGCGCTGGCGGTGGAGGGTGTGCCGCTCGGTCCCTTGGTGCTCGCCGAGGGCGTCCTGCTCGTCCTGCTCGACAATGAAGCGACCCTGCTGGCGGTGGACGAGTCGCTCGCCAAGACCCTCTGGCGGCGCGAGCAGGTGGGCGCCTGGAGCGTGCCGCGCCCGACCGTGCGGGGGGACAGCGTGCTGATGGGCACCAAGGACGGGGAGCTCCAGGCCTACGCGCTGCGCGACGGCGCGCCGCTGTGGCGCCACGTCTTCGAGGGCGTGCTGCGCGGGATCGGCGTCGCCGGCGGAATGCTCTACGTCGGCACACTGGGCGGCCGCCTGTACGCCTACCGTCCCGATGCTGAGTAGGCTCGCCCTCGCTGGCGGCGCGGTCGCCCTTCTGCTCTTCCTCGCCGAGCGGCGGTGGCCGCTGCGGCACCCGACGGCGGCCCTGCTGGCGCGCCTCGCGGTCAACGTGATCCTCGCCGCGGGAGCGTTGGCGGCCGCCGGCCTCGTCGTCCGCCCGCTCCTCGCCCGGCTGCTGCACCTGGCGCCGGCGCACGAGTGGGGCGTTCTGGGCTGGCTGCGCCTGCCGCCGCCGGCCGAGGGCGTCGTGGCCTTCCTCCTCCTCGACGCGAGCTTCTACTGGTGGCACCGCGCCAATCACCGGGTCCCGTTCCTCTGGCGCTTCCACAACGTGCACCACATCGACCAGGACCTCGACGTCTCGACGGCCCTCCGCTTTCACTTCGCCGAGGTCGGCCTGTCGGCGGCGTTCCGCGTCGCACAGGTCGTCCTCTTCGGCGTCTCGGCCGGAGCGTTCTGGGTGTACGAGGCTTGCTTCCAGCTCAACACCCTCTTCCATCACAGCAACGCGCGCCTTCCCATCGGCCTCGAGCGGGCCCTCGTCACGCTGCTGGTCACGCCCCGCATGCACGGCATCCACCACTCGCAGGTCGAAGCCGAGGCGAGCTCCAACTACAGCGTCGTGCTGGGGATCTGGGACCGCCTCCACCGCACGCTGCGGCTCAACGTCCCGCAGCGCCTGCTGACCATCGGGGTGCCGGCCTACGCCGCGCCCGCCGACAACCGCATCCTCGCGGCGCTCGCCCACCCCTTCCGGCGGCAGCGCGACTACTGGCGACGGCCCGGCGGCGCAGCACCCGTTCATCGCAGCGAAACGCTCCCGGGGCGGCGGGAGGAGCTGGCGGAGTGAGGGTTTGAGGTTCCTTGTCGGCGGGCTCCATCTTGTCGAGGAACAGGACCCCGTCGAAGACGCGGCCCCAGGGCGCCCGCATCTCCTTGTAGCCCATGGGGCGGGCGATCGTGGGTTGGCGCAGCCATCTAGGGAGGCGCGCGGGGCGGCTGAGGTCGAGGAAGGCGTACGGCAGGCCGGTGCGGTGGAAGAGGTCCTCGAGCGAGCCGGGGCTCGGCCGCAGCAGCTCGATCGGCTGGCGGGCCAGTCCGTACTTGCCCTGATAGGCGAGGACCGCGACGGTGTAGAGCTCCTCGCCCAGCTCCTTCCGCGCC
>DASWHY010000583.1:0-3178 GCA_036397955.1 Thermoanaerobaculia bacterium
GCCGCCCGACCAGCCGCCGGCGGGATCGTCGGCCATCGCCTGGCGGCGAATCTCGACCAACCGCTTGCCGGCCAGCGCGCGGATGGTTGCCGGCGTGCAGTCGGCCGCCGCGCACAGCTCGTCGATCGGCATCGCAGCGCCTTTGGTACCCATTTCCCACAGGCTCTCGACGGCGCGGCGCTGGACCGGCGCCCGGGCGGTGGCCTCGCGGGCCCGCTCGAGCGTCACCTGGCGCCCGGCAACGACGACCTCGCGCCAGCGGCCGCCGACGCCGGCGGCCCACTCGTCGTCGATCGCCACCAGTCCGCGGCGCGCCAGCTCGTAGAGCCGCGCGCACCCCGCCACCTTGCCGGCCTGGCGCGCCAGGGTGGTGAAGCTCATCGTGCCACCGCGCGCGGCCCCCAGGGTCTTCAGGATCGCGGCGGTGCCGGCCGGCGGTGCCGACGCCAGGTCGTCGCTCTCCGGGCCGCCCGCCGCGGCGCTACGTACCAGCCCCCGCCTGCCGCCCGCGTCGTTGCCCCGCCGCTCGCGACTGCCGGCCGCGGCGTTGTCCGGCAGCTCCGGCCCGCCTTTCGCGGCGCTGCTCGGTTCCCCTCGGCCATGACCCGCCCCGTTGCCCAGCAGCGCCCGGCCGTCTTCGGTCAACGCCACGCGACGCCGCGCGACGCGCTCGAGGCCCGCCGGCAGCGCCGTGCGGATGGCCTCGCCCCAGCTCGACATCGTCTCCTCGGCGATCCATCGGGTCAGGGCCAGGAGCAGCGGCGAGAGCAGCGGCAGCGGATCGAGGCAGTCGCCCAGCGGCCGCAGCTTTTCCGGCGCCAGGCCGGCCGGAGGCCGCGACCGGGTCGCCACAACGATGCCGGTGAGGCGGCGGCCGGAAAACGGCACGACGACGCGCGAGCCCGGCAGGACGATGGCGCGGGCCGGCTCGGGGATCGAGTAGGTGAACGTCCCGGCCGCCGGCACCGGCACCGCGACCTCGGCGTAGGTCTCGTCGGCCGGCGGCTCGAACAGGTTGCCGCTGCGCATCAGCGGGTCATCGCGGCCCGAGGGGGCTGCGCCGCGGTCGAGAAGCCCTGTGACCTAGCAGGGTAGATGCGAGTGTACAAGCTCGTCGCCCCATCCCTGCCCCGCAAAAGTGCCTCGGCGTGATCGGAACGGCCGCGCATCAGCCGGCGTCCGGTGGCGCCGTCTCCTGCCACGGCGCCAGCCGCTCGTGGCCCAGCATCTCGTCGTAGGTCAACCGCGGCGTGATCGTCGCCCAGCGGTCGCCGTCGATCCAGACCTGGGCCGGCCGCGGGTGGGCGTTGTACTCGGAGGCCATCACGTAGCCGTAGGCGCCGGCGTCGCGCACCGCAAGCAGCGAGCCGGCGGCGACGCCGTCCAGCGACACGTCGCGGGCCAGCACGTCGCCGGTCTCGCACAGCGGGCCGACGACGTCCCAGCGGACGCCGTCTTTCGGGGTGCCGGCCCCGCCGGCGCCGCCATCCACCGCGAGAACGCCGTGGACGGCGCCGTAGAGCGCCGGCCGCAGCAGGGCGTTCATCCCGGCGTCGCACACCAGCAAGCCGCGCGGCTGCCGCCGCCGCACCGAGATCACCCGGGTGAACAGCCAGCCGGCGGCGGCGACGATGGCGCGGCCGGGCTCGGTGATCAGGCCGCCGTCCCAGCCCGCCAACGCCTCGCCGACGCGGGCGGCCAGGTCGGCGGCGGTCGGGACCCCGACCTCGTCCGTGTAGCGAATGCCCAGGCCGCCGCCGGTGTCGATCCAGCGCACCGGGTGGCCGGCCTCGCGCAGCCGGTGGGCCCACTGCAGCGCCTGGCGGGCGGCGCTCTCCAGGGGCTCCAGGTCGGTGATCTGCGAGCCGATGTGCACCGCCACCGCCTGGATCTCGAGGGGGCCGCGCACCGCTTCGCCGGCGAGCAGGGCCTCGATCTCGTCGGGCGCCAGGCCGAACTTGGTGTTTCGGGGGCCGGTGGCGATGGAAGGGTGGGTCTTGGGATGGAGGTCGGGGTTGAGCCGGATGCCGACCGCCACCCGGCGGCCGGCCGCCTCGGCCAGCGCCGCCAGCCGCTCGACCTCGTCGGGGGCCTCGAGGTTGACGAGCCCGACGCCCGCCTCGATGGCGGCCTCCAGGTCCTCGGCGCTCTTTCCCGGCCCCGAGAACACGACCCCGGCGGTGCCCGCCCCGGCGGCCTCGACCCGGTGCAGCTCGCCGGCGGAGACGACGTCGAAGCTGGCGCCTGCGGCGGCCAGGTGGCGGAGGACGGCGAGCGCGCTGTTGGCCTTGACCGCGAAGCACGTGCGGTGGCGCTCGCCGGCGAAACCGACCGCGTCGAAGGCGCTACGCCAGGCACTGTACGCCTCGCCGATCGCGGCGGCGCTATAGCAGTAGAACGGCGTGCCGACCTCCGCGGCAATGGCGACGGGATCGACGCGCTCGATCAGCACCCGGCTACTCGGGAGCCGCGGCCGCAAGCGCGTCGCGGACGATCTTCATGTCTTCCCACACCATCTTCTTGGCGCTCGGGTTCCGCAGCAGATAGGCGGGGTGGTAGGTGCACATCACCCGGACGCCGTTCCAGTCGAGGAAGCGGCCGCGCATCCGCGACATCGGCTGCTCCCGGTCGAGCACCGCGCGCACCGCCGAGTTGCCGAGCAGCACGACGATCTCCGGCTTGATGATGGCCACCTGCCGCATCAGGAAGTGGCGGCAGGCGCCGATCTCGTCGGCCGCCGGGTCGCGGTTCTTCGGCGGCCGGCACTTGACGGCGTTGGCGATGTAGACCTCCTCGCGGGCGAAGCCCATGGCCTCGATGATCCTCGTCAGCAGCTTGCCGGCGCGGCCGACAAAGGGCTCGCCCTGCAGGTCCTCGTCGCGCCCCGGTCCCTCGCCGATGAACATCAGGCGGGCTTCGGGGCTGCCGACGCCGAAGACGACCTTGGTGCGGGTCTCGTGCAGGCGGCAGGCAACACAGCCGAGCGCCTCGGCCTCGACCGGCCCGAGGGACTCCTCGCGCGGCACGCCGATGGGGCCGGCCGCCGGCGCCGCCACCGAAAGGCCCCAGACGCCCTCCCGCTCGAGCCGCTCCAGGTGGCCGGCGAGCTGGGCGCGCAGTCGCTCGCGATGCAAGGCGTCGCTCACCCGGCGATCTCGGAGCGGGGCGCGGAACGGCG
>DASWHY010000584.1:0-3733 GCA_036397955.1 Thermoanaerobaculia bacterium
CCGCGGCGACGCCTCCCGCCTTCGCGCCCTGGGCTGGGCGCCCCGACGCACCCTCGACGACGCCCTCGCCGACCTCTGGGCCGCCGTCGTCGGCCGCGGCTGAGCGCGGCTCGGTCTGAGCGGTCTGGTACAATCCCCCGACTTCCTCGCGTCCCCGACGCCATTTCGTAGGAGAAGGCAGCCGTCATGAAGCACCTCGCGCTCTCGTTGTCCCTGGCCGCCCTGGCGCTCCCCGCCGCCGCGGGCACGTACTACATTCCCAACCCGGACAACGGCGGCCTGGCCCGCGCCGAGACCAAGCTGGAGGTGACGCAGGGCGGGCCGCGGCGCTTCGCCCCGGTCTTCATCGACACCGGCATCGACGGCTCCGGCGCCACGGGCTCCGAGGTGAACGTCGACAACGACTCGAAGCCCAACGTCTTCGACGTCACCCGGTTCATCCGCGGCGCCGGGATGCTCAAGCTCCAGGGGGTCGGGATGCAGGTGCGCACCGGCGTCCTCTTCCTGCCGCAGGGGGACGACACGGTGACCTGGGCGCTGCCGGTGCTCGCCGAGGACAACTGGTTCAAGGCCGGCGAGACGGCCCACATCCAGGGGCTGGCGCGGAACGCCGACGGGCACTCGAACCTCGAGCTCCTCAACTTCGCCTCGGCCGACGCCAACTGCAACGTCAAGCTCCTCCGCCCGAAGGGGTCGCCGCTCGCGCCCACCGACAAGGTGAAGCTCTTCCCGCTCTCGCACCGGCTCATGGACGATCCGTTCGAGGGGCTGCTCTCGCTCCCCGCCGCCGCCGGCCTGCGCGCCGAGGTCTCTTGTAATCAGCCCTTCTACGCCTACGGCACCTTCGTCGGCGAGCGCGCGCGGGACTTCCGCCTCCTCTACCCGCTCGACGGGCCGCCGCAGCCCGTGGTGGAGACGGTCTCCCTCAACCGGCCGAACCTGTTCTTCGCGCCGACCCCGGCCAACTCGCAGCTGACCTTCACCCTGCCGCTGGTGCCGAACCGCGCCTACCGCGCCGCCACCATCGACTTCGACCTGCGGATCAGCAAGTTCACCACCCACTTCACCGGCCTCGTCGGCATGTTCCACACCGGCGGCCAGCGCTTCAACAAGACCCTCTACTTCGGCAGCTTCGTGCGCGGCCTGCGCTCGCGCACCCTGGTCGACCAGGGGAGCGCGGTCGTCGAGCCGGCGCTCAAGTTCGGCACCGGCTGGAAGGAGGGGGCGGTCCACCACGTCAAGATCGTCTACGACACCCAGACCGCGACCCTGCGCATGGTGGTCTCCCGCAACGACGCGGTGATCGCCGACGTCACCGGCGCCGCCTTCAACCTCGATCTCGCCGAGCGCAACGGCAACCCGGTGAAGCTCAACTTCGGGCTCGCCGGGGTGGCCGACGGCGCCTACTTCCCGCCGGTCGGCTGGAAGTTCTCCAACCTGAAGGTGCGCGTCGAGCGGTAGCGCCGGAGGGCGGCCGCGGCGTGAGGGTCCTCGTCACCGGCGGCACCGGGTTCCTCGGCCGCCGCCTGGTCGAGGAGCTGGCGCCGCGCCACGCGTTGCGGCTGCTGGTGCGGCCGCGCGCCGCGGGGCGCGCGCCGTTCCCTGAAGGCGTGGAGCTCGCCGCCGGCGACGTCACCGACCGCGAGGGCCTGGCGCGGGCGGCGGCCGGCTGCGACGCCATCGTCCACGCCGCGGCGCTGGTCAAGATCCTGGCGCCGCGCTCGGAGTTCGAGCGCATCAACGTCGGCGGGCTCGAGAACGTCCTCGCGGCGGCGCGGGCGGCCGGGGTCGGGAAGGTCGTCTACGTCTCGAGCTTCATCGCTCTCGGGCCCTCCGAGCGGGCACCGGGCGGCGTCCTCGACGAGGACGCGGACACCGCCGCCGACCGCCCCTGGATCAACCCCTACGAGGAGACGAAGACCCTGGCCGACCGGCTGGCCCGCCGTGCGATCGCCGAGGGGGCGCCGGTCGCGGTCGTCTACCCGGGGGTGATCTACGGCCCCGGCGAGATGACGGAAGGCAACATCGTGGTGCGCCACCTCCTCGACCTCCTCCACCGGCGGCTGCCGGCGCTCGTCGGCTCGCCAGCGCGGCGCTGGAGCTACGCCTACGTCGAGGACGTGGCGCGCGGCGTGGCGGCGGCGCTGGAGCGGGCGGCGCCCGGCAGCCGCTACGTGCTGGGCGGGCCGAACGTGACGCTCGGCGAGTTCTACGGCGCGGTCGAGCGGCTCTCCGGCGTGCCGGTGCCGCGCCGCCGCATGCCGGACGGGCTGGCGACGGCGCTGGGCGCGGCGCAGAAGGGGTGGGCGCGGCTGACGGGCGGCACTCCGAAGCTCACTCCCGACCTCGTCGAGGTCTACCGCCACGACTGGGCCTACGGCTCGGCGCGCGCCGAGGCCGACCTCGGCTGGCGCGCGCGCGGCCTCGACGAGGGGCTCGCCGCCACCTTCCGCTGGCTCGAGGAGACCGGGCAGTGGAAGCGGTGACCCCCGCGCCAGCGCCCGGCTCGGCACTCCTGCGCCGCGAGCTGCTGCGCAAGACCGTCCACATGGGGACCGGGCTCTGCGCCCTCGCCCTGCGGCCGCTCGGCCCGTTCTGGTCGGCGGTGCTGGCGGCCTCGGCGCTGCTGATGAACCTGTATCTCCTTCCGCGGGTCGGCGGCCGGCGCCTCTGGCGCGACGCCGAGCTCGCCGCCGGCGGCGCGGCCGGCATCGTCCTCTACCCGCTCGCCGTGCTCCTCCTCGTGCTGCTCTTCTGGCGGCGGCTGGAGGTGGCGGCGGCCTGCTGGGGGATCCTCGCCTTCGGCGACGGCATGGCGTCGGTCGTCGGCATGACCCTCGGCCGGCGGAAGCTGCCCTGGAACCCGCGGAAGAGCTGGGCCGGGAGCGCGGCGTACGTCCTCTTCGGCACGGTGGCCGCCGCCGGATTGCTCTTCTGGACCGCGCCAGGCCGCTACGAGTGGCCGTTCGCGGTGGCGGTGGCGGCGACGGCGGCGCTCTTCGCCGCCTGGCTGGAGTCGCTGCCGCAGGGGCTGGACGACAACCTCGGCGTACCGCTCCTGACCGGGCTCTTCCTCTTCGGGCTGCTGCTGACGCAGGGGGGGTGGGAGGCGTGGCTGGCGAGCGGCATCGGCACGCGCCTGCTGATCGGCGCCGCGGTCAACGCCGCCTTGGCCGCCGCCGCCTACGCGGCGCGCACGGTGAGCGTCTCGGGAGTCGTCGCCGGCTGGATCCTGGGGACCGCGATCTGGGCCTTCCTCGACTGGCGCGGGTTCCTCCTCCTCGTCGCCTTCTTCGTCCTCGGCAGCGCCGCCACCAAGCTCGGCTACCGCAAGAAGGCGGCGGCGAAGCTGGCGCAGGAGGCGGGGGGGCGGCGCGGCGCGCGCCACGCCCAGGCCAACAGCGGCGTCGCGGCGGCGTGCGCGCTCTTCGCCGCGGTGACGCCGCACCCGGCGCTCTTCGCCCTCGCCTTCGCCGGCGCCTTCGCCACCGCCGCCGCCGACACCGCCTCCTCGGAGATCGGCCAGCTCCTGGGGCGCCGCACCTTCCTGATCACCACCCTGCGGCCGGTGCCGCGCGGGACGCCGGGGGCGGTGTCACGCGAAGGCACGCTCGCCGGCGTGGCCGCCTCGCTGGTCGTCGCGGCGCTCGGGGCGGCGGTCGCGAAGGCGCCGGCGAAGGCGAGCGCGAAGAGCGCCGGGTGCGGCGTCACCGCGGCGAAGAGCGCGCACGCC
>DASWHY010000585.1:0-2858 GCA_036397955.1 Thermoanaerobaculia bacterium
CCACGCGGCCAGCCGTCCGAAGGGCGGCCGCCGGAACTCGGTGGCCCAGCAGCTCTCGGCCAGGAGCCACCGGACGGATGGATCGCTTCCCTCGCATTGAAGAAGCAGATGCGCCGGCTCCCCCGACTCCAGGACCGGCTCGCTGAGGGCGCTGTTCAAGATCTCGAACCGGCCTGGGTTCCGGCGTTCGAGCCAGCGGCGCACCCAGTTCACCAGCGGCTCGCCGAAGGCGATCAGGGTCTCTCCCGGCGTCTGCTGGCCGATGCCGTGGACGAAGAGGATTCCGACCTGAGCCTCGCGCGGCGGCTCCATCCCCGGCGCTCCGCGCTACTCGAGCCCTTCGAAGTGCGCGTCGAGGCCGCCGCGGAGGAGCTCTTCGGCGGCGGCGAGGTCGGGGGCCATCTCGCGGTCTTCGCTCCACATCGGCACGCGGGCGCGGACGGCGGCGTGGAGGCGCTCGAGCGGCGGGCTCGAGACGAGCGGGCGGAGGAGGTCGATCCCCTGCGCCGCGGCGAGGAGCTCGATCGCCAGCACGCGCCGGACGTTCTCGACCACGGTCTGGAGCTTGAGCGCGGCGCCCATCCCCATCGAGACGTGGTCCTCCTTCTCGGCCGAGGTGGGGATCGAATCGACGCTGGCCGGGTGGCAGAGGACCTTGTTCTCGGCGACCAGGGCGGCGGCGGTCACCTGCGCGATCATGAAGCCGGAGTTGAGCCCGGCGTCGCGCACCAGGAAGGGCGGCAGCCCGGAGAAGGCGGTGTTGGTGAGCTTGTCGGTGCGCCGCTCCGAGATCGAGGCCAGCTCGGTGAGGGCGATCGCCAGGATGTCGGCCGCCAGCGCCATCGGCTCGCCGTGGAAGTTGCCTCCGGAGAGGACCTCCCCCTCTTCGGGGAAGACCAGCGGGTTGTCGGTCACCGCGTTCATCTCGATCGCCAGCTTGCGCTCGACGTCGGCCAACAGGTCGCGCACCGCGCCGTGCACTTGCGGCATGCAGCGGAGGGAGTAGGGGTCCTGCACCCGCAGGTCGCCCAGGCGATGCGACTCGCGGATGGCGGAGCCCTGGAGCAGGCGGAAGAGGTTGGCGGCGCTGGCGAGCTGGCCGGGGTGGGGGCGCAGGGCGTGGATGCGCGGATCGAAGGCGGTGTCGGCGCCGCGCAGGGCGTCGGTCGCGGCGGCGCCGACGAGGTCGGCGAGGCGCACGAGGCGCCGCGCTTCGAGGGCGGCGAGCGCCAGCAGCGAGGTCATCGCCTGCGTGCCGTTGATCAGCGCCAAGCCTTCCTTGGCCTGCAGGACGAGCGGCGCGAGGCCGGCGCGGGCGAGTCCTTCGGCGCCCGGCAGCTCGACGCCGCGGGCGCGCACCCTCCCCTTGCCGATGAGCGGCAGCGCGAGGTGGGCGAGCGGCGCGAGGTCGCCGCTCGCCCCCACCGAGCCGCGGCTCGGCACGACCGGCAGCACCTCCTCGTTGAGCAGGGTGAGGAGGGCCTCGATCACCTCCGGCCGCACGCCCGAGTGGCCGCACGCCAGGGTGTTGGCACGCAGCAGGAGCATGCCGCGCACGGCGGCGTCGCCGAGCGGCTCCCCCATCCCGGCGGCGTGCGACAGGAGGAGCCGCTCCTGGAGGAGCGCCAGGTGGTCGTCGGGGATGCGCACCCGCGCCAGGTCGCCGAAGCCGGTGTTGACGCCGTAGATCGCCTCGCCGCGCGCCACCGCCCGCTCGATCGCGGCGCGCCCGGCCGCCACCCGTTCGCGCGCCGCCGGCGCCAGCGCACAGGGGTCGCCCGCCAGGGCCACCGCGCCGAGCTGCTCCAAGGTGAGACTCGCGCCGTCGAGTTGGATCATGCGGGGGGAGTCTAGTGCTCTGTGACAATGGCCGCCGCTGGTATCCTGCCCGCGATGGACCCCCTCTTCCTCCGCGCCTGCCGCGGCGAGGCGACCGAGCGGGCGCCGGTCTGGATCATGCGCCAGGCCGGGCGCTACCTGCCGCAGTACCGCGCGGTGCGGGCGCGGGCGGACTTCCTGACCCTGTGCAAGACGCCGGAGCTGGCGGCCGAAGTCACGGTGCAGCCGGTGGACGTCCTCGGCGTGGATGCGGCGATCCTCTTCGCCGACATCCTGCTGCCGCTCGAGGCGATGGGCGCGGAGCTGGTCTTCTCCCCCGGCGACGGCCCGGTCTTCCCGCAGCCGGTGCGCAGCCGCGAGGCCGTCGAGCGGCTGCGCGAGCCGGACGTCGAGGAGCCCCTGGGCTACGTCTTCGACGCGCTGCGGCTGGCGCGGCGGACGCTGGACGGGCGGGTGCCGTTGATCGGCTTCGGCGGCACCCCCTGGACGCTCGCCGCCTACCTGGTCGAGGGGGGCGCCTCGAAGCAGTTCCCGCACCTCCTCGGCTGGAGCTGGGCCGATCCCGAGGGCCTCGGGCGCCTCCTCCAGCGCCTCGCCCGCACCTCGCTCGCCTACCTGCGCGCACAGGTCGAGGCCGGCGCCCAGGCGATCCAGCTCTTCGACACCTGGGGGGGCCTGCTCGACCTCGCGCGCTGGCGGCAGATCGCCCTGCCGCCGGTCCTCACCATCCTCGACGGGCTGCGCGGGCGCGTGCCGCTCGTCTACTACCTCCACGGCGGCGCCCACCTCCTCCCCGCCCTCGCCGAGCTGCCGGTCGAGGTGCTGTCGGTCGACTGGCGGCAGCCGCTCTCGGAGGTGCGGCGCCGGGTGGGGCCCGGCAAGGCCCTGCAGGGGAACCTCGACCCCGCCGCCCTCCTCGCGCCGCCGGCCGAGATCGAGCGCCGCGTCGCCGAGCTGCTCGCGGAGGGGCGCGGCGGACCGCACATCGTCAACCTCGGCCACGGCATCCTGCCGGCCAC
>DASWHY010000586.1:0-2989 GCA_036397955.1 Thermoanaerobaculia bacterium
CCGCGGCGACAAGATGCGGCACGAGCCGTCGGCCTTCCTGCGCGCCGCGCCGGGCGCGCCCTGGGTGCGGATCGACGGCTTCCTCGCCGCCGCCGACCTGGTGGCGGAGGTCGAGCGCCTGCCGCCGGCCGCGCCGGCGCCGGCCGCCGGCGACGCGCGAGCGGGGGAGCGCATCTACCGCGACGGCGTCCTGCCGTCGGGCGCGCCGCTCGCCGCCGTCCTCCAGGGGGACGTGCCGGTCACGGGACGCGCCGCCGCCTGCGCCACCTGCCATCGCCGCAGCGGCTTCGGCGGCGTCGAGGGGACGGTGGCGGTGCCGCCGGTCACCGGCCCGGCGCTCTTCGCCGAGCAGCCGCCGCCGACCGGTCTCCTCTTCCGCGCCCTCTTCCAGGAGCAGCTCGCGCCGCAGCCCTGGAGCCGGGTGCGCACCGGCTCGCCGCGCCCGCCCTACGGCGACGCCACGCTCGCCGCCGCTCTGCGCGAGGGGCGCGATCCGGTAGGACGAACGCTCGATCCGCTGATGCCGCGCTACCGGCTGAGCGAGGGCGACCTCGCCGACCTCGCCGCCTACCTGCACACTTTGGGCGCGGCGGAGCCGCCCGGGGTCGAGCCGGCGCGGGTTCACTTCGCCACCGTCGTCACGCCCGACGCGGAGCCGGCGCGGCGCGCGGCCTGGCTGGAGGTGGCGGCGGCCTACGTCCGCTGGCGCAACGCCATGCTCCCCGGCCTGGCGCGGAAGGCGGCCTCGACGCCGGGCTACGGCGAGGACCTGACCGGCCGCCGGCGCGAGTGGGTGCTGCACGTCTGGGAGCTGGCGGGACCGGAGGAGGGTTGGGCGGGGCAGATCGAAGCGCGGCTCGACGAGCGGCCGGTCTTCGCGCTGCTCGGTGGGGCGGGCGGCGGGAGCTGGCGGCCGGTGCACGAGGTCTGCGAGCGGCGCCAAGTCCCCTGCCTTTTCCCCGACACCGACCTGCCGGTGCTGGAGCCGCCCGGCGGCTACACCGTGTATTTTTCAGGTGGGCTGGAAGCGGAGGGCGCGGCGCTGGCGCGGCACCTGCTCGACGGCGCTCCGGCGGACCGGCGCTCGGGCGTCCTCCAGGTGTACCGCGACGACGCGCACGGGCGTGCCGCCGCGGCCGCCCTGCGCGCGGGGCTCGCCGGCGAGAGCACGGTGCGCCTCGCCGAGCGCGCGCTGCCGCCGGGAGTGCCGGCGCCGCTCGACCTCTTCGCGCGCGACGCCCGCGCGCCATCCGCGCTCGTGCTCTGGCTCACGGCCGCCGACGTGGCCGCCCTCGCCGCGCTCCCGCCGCCGTCCGGACCGCTCCCCACCCAGCTCTTCTTCTCCCGCACGCTGCTCGGCGAGGCGCCGCCCGCGCTCGCCGCCGGCTGGGCGGAGCGCGCCTCCGTCGTCTCGCCCTTCGCCGCGCCGGGCGAGGAGGGCCCGCACGGCTACCGCGCCAGCGCCTGGCTGCGCTCCCGCGGCGCCGCCGGCGATGGGACCGCGGACGACACGCGGCGCCGGCTCACCGCCCACTGGACCCTGTCGCTCGCCGACCACGCCCTGGCGCACCTCGGCGCCACCCTCTCGCGCGACGCCTTCGTCGAGGCCATCGAGCGCGAAGCCGAGCGCGAGCCCAACCCCGGCGTCTACCCCCGCCTCTCCCTCGGGCCCGGGCAACGGGTGGCGGCGAAGAGCTGCGCTATTCGGCCCCTGTAGGCGGGCTTCCCCTGGGGGCGGGTGCCTTATGCTCTCGTCACTTTCCTTGCTGACTCCCGCTACCTCCTTCGACGCCCAAGCGGCGGAGTTCGACCGGCGGGCGGGGCTGAGCGCGGAGACCGGCCGCGCCGCGGCGGCGGCGGTCGTGGCGCTGGCCGGGGCGCGGCCCGGCGACCTGCTGCTCGAGGTCGGCGCCGGCACCGGGCTCGTCGGCCGCTGGCTCCTGGAGCAACCCGTCCGCTACCTCGGGCTGGACGTCTCGCGCCCGATGCTGGAGGCCTTCCGCCGGCGGCGCGCCGCCGGCGCCCCCCTGGTGCAGGCCGACGCCGCGCGCCCCTGGCCGCTGCCGGACGGCGCGGCCCGTGCCGTCTTCGGCTCGCGCGCCCTCCACCTGCTGCCGGAAGAGCACGTGGTAGCGGAGCTTTTCCGGGTGGGAGGAGCGGGCGCGGCCTGCGTCGTGGGGTGGGTCGAGCGCCCGCCCGAGAGCGTCAAGGCGCGTCTCGCTCGCGAGATGCGGCGGCGGCTGCGCGAGCGCGGTTACGCTCCACGCTCGACCGGAAGCAAGCGCCTCCTGGAGGCCCTCCGCGCTCGCGGCGCCCGCGAGCTGCCGCGCACCGTCGTCGCCTCCTGGCCTACCTGCCATTCCCCTCGCCGCGCCCTCGCCGACTGGCGGAGCAAGGAAGGGCTCGGCGGGATCGTCCTGCCGCCCGGCGTGCAGGAGAAGGTGTTGCGCGAGCTGGAAGAGTGGGCCGTGGCCCAGCTCGGCGGTCTCGACGCCGAGCGCGAGGCGGAGGAGAGCTACCTGCTCGAAGGGGTCAGGCTGCCGTGAGCGAGCCGACCGGGCCGCCGATCGACGAGTTGCTGAGCGAGCTCGGGCAGGCGCTGGTCGAGGGGTCGCTCTCCGACCAGGAGCTGCTCGGCCGCACCGGCGGCGGGCCGGCGCCGATCCGCATCCTCCCCGACGCCAACGTCGTCAAGATCGGCGGCCAGAGCTTCATCGACCGCGGGCGGGCGGCGGTCTTCCCGCTGATCGACGAGATCGCCGCCAACCTCGGCCGCCACGAGATGATCCTCGGCACAGGCGCCGGCACCCGCGCCCGCCACGCCTACAGCGTCGGGCTCGACCTCGGGATGCCGACCGGCGTCCTCTCCGTCCTCGGCACCTTCGTCAGCATGCAGAACGCCCGCATGCTGAACTACCTCCTCGCCCGCTGGGGCATCCCCTTCATCGAGCCGGCGCAGTTCGCGCAGCTCCCGCTCTACCTGGCCGAG
>DASWHY010000587.1:0-5867 GCA_036397955.1 Thermoanaerobaculia bacterium
AGGTGGTCGCCTCCAGTGCCGCCGGGGCCGCCAGCGAGACCAGTAGAATGAAGGGGATCCGGAGCTGCCGCATCGAGCGCCTCATGGCCACTCGATGAATGTATTTCGATAAAGATAGCGGCTACGGAGGGGACTTTACTCCGAGCTGACATTTCCCCCGGACTTGGCACTGCCGGGCGCCTTCTCACTCGATTTCGCCGTCTCGCTCCCCGTTGTCACGCCCTTTTCAGGTCCGGCGGCGGCTTTCTCGTCGCCCGTGGCGGCCTTGTCGGCCTTCTCGGCCTTCTCGGCCTTGTCAGCCTTGTCGGCCTTGTCGGCCTTCTCGGCCTTCTCGTCCTTCCCCTCGCCCCCCTTGGCCTTGCCGCGGCCGGCGTAGTCGGTCACGTACCAGCCGCTGCCCTTGAACTGCACCGCCGCCGCCGAGATGAGCTTCTTGACCTCGCCGCCGCAGTGAGGGCAAGCGGCGAGAGGGGGATCCTCGAAGCGCTGCAGGCGCTCGGTGCGGCGGCCGCACTCCAGGCACTGGAACTCGTAGATCGGCATCGCCGGCCGTCTTCAGCCTTCGCCTTCGCCGCCGCCGCTGCCGCCGCCGAAGTCCTCGCCTTCGGTGCGGAAGCGGATCTTGATGGCGCGGGCCGGCTCCTCGGCCGTCTCGACCTCGCGCGGGCCCGGCTCGGGCGCGCCGCCGGCGCGGCGGATGAGCTGCAGCACCTGGAAGGCGTAGAGGAGCTTGCCGTTGTCGGCGGCGCTGTAGGGCCCCTCGCTGCACACCTCGTAGAGGGTGCGCCGGCCGTCGACGAGGGAGAGGACCTCGACCTCCTCGCGCTCGAGCGCCGCCTCGATCAGGTCCTCGGTCCGCCAGGAGGGCTCGAAGACCGTGTCGCGCCGCCCCAGCCGCGCCACCAGCGCCTTGGCGTCGGGCGCCCCTTTGATCCCCTGCAGGATGACCTGGCGCATGGGCAGCAGGATGCGCACCTGGTGCTCGGGCTCGAACTCGCCGATGGTGAAGGTCACCCGTCCCTCGGTCCAGTAGAAGAGGCTCCAGACGATGGCCTCGACCTGCTTGCGGATGGCGTCGTAGACCTCGGCCGGCGACAGCATGCCGCCTTCGACCAGCAGCTCGCCGTGGCGGCGCTTGAGCTGCTCGCGCTGGCGCATGGTGTCGAGGAAGTCGCGGGCGGCGATGCGGCCGCTGCGCAGCAGGAAGTTGCCGAGGCTGTCGTCGCGGTCGTTCGAGGTGGCGTGGACGACGTTGCCCTCGCGGATGTGCACCGTCTTGACCACCCCGTCGCGGCTCGCCTCGATCACCCCCGGCACCTGGAAGCGGTCCACGGTGTGGAGGATCTCCGGCAGCGCCGTCTCCGCGAGGTCGCCGTGGAACTGGAAGTTGGACTCGGCACCGGGCAGCGGCACGCGTACCTCCGGTCTAAAGGCCGGTGGGGAAAGAGATTTGAGCTCTTGGCTCGATGCGCGAGTATACCATCCGCGCATGATCTCGCCGGAAGAGGCGTGGGCCCGCCTGGAGCCCCACGCGGCGCCGCTGCCGGAGGAGCACGTGGCGCGCCGCGCGGCGCTCGGCCGAGTGCTGGCGCGGCCGCTCGCGGCGCGCGTCGACGTCCCCGCGCTCGACGTCTCGGCGATGGACGGCTACGCCCTGGCCGGCGTGGCGGAGGCCGGCGAGCACCTGCCGGTCGTCGGGACGGTGGCGGCCGGCGACCCGCCCGGGCTCGCCCTCCTCGCCGGCACCGCGGCACGGGTGATGACGGGGGCGCCGCTGCCGGCCGGCGCCGACCGGGTGGTGCCGGTGGAGCTGACCGACGGCGGGCGCGACGTCGTCGCGCTGAGCGCCGCGCCGGCCGCCGGCGAGCACGTGCGGCGGCGCGGCGAGGTGCTGCGCGCCGGCGAGGTGCTGCTGCCGGCGGGCGCGCTGCTGACCCCCGGCGCCCTCGCCCTGCTGGCGACGCACGGCTACGGCGAGCTGCCGATCCACCGCGCGCCGCGGGTGGCGGTGCTGACGACCGGCGACGAGCTGGTGCCGCCGGAGGCCGAGCCCGCGCCCGGCCGGCTTCGCGACTCCAACACCGATTTCCTGCTCGCCGCCGGCGCGACGCTCGGGCTCGCCTTCGCGCCGCTGGGGATCGTCCGCGACGACTCCGAGGCGCTCGCCGCCGCGATCGCGCGCGGCCTCGCCGAATCGGATCTCCTCCTCCTCTGCGGCGGCGTCTCGGCCGGCGAGTTCGACCTCGTCGAGCCGGCGCTCGCCCGGCTCGGCTGCCGGCCGCTCTTCGACGCCGTCGCGGTGCAGCCGGGGAAGCCCCTGGTCGCCGCCGTCCACGACGGCGGGGTGGTCGTCGCCCTGCCCGGCAACCCGGCGGCGGTGATGGTCGACTTCTGGCTCTTCGTCCGCCCGGCGCTCCGGCGCCTGCTCGGCGCCGCCGACGGCTACTGGCACGGCGCCCTGCGCGGCCGGCTCGTCGCGGCGCTGCCCGGGGCGCGCGGGCGCACCCGCTACCTGCCCGCCGAGGTGGCCTTCGCGGCGGGAGAGATCGAGGTCGCGCCGGTGCCGGCGAAGGGCTCGCACGACCTCGCCGCCTACGCCCGCGGCACGGCGCTGGTGCGCGTCCCGGCCGGCGCGCCGCCCGCCGAGGCCGGCGCGCCCTGCGAGGTCCTGCCGCTCGCCGACTGGCGGAGCTGACGCAGAGGCGGGGGGTAGACTCGCGGCATGCTGCGCGCCCGCCGCCGCCGGCCCTCGCCCGCGCCGATGCTCCTGCTCCTCCTCGCCGTTTTCGCCTGCCAGTTGCCCGATGTGGCGGAGCAGGAACCGGGCGCCGGAGAGGCGGCCCTCGCGCCGGAGGCGCCCGTGGCCTCCTCCGCCGCTCGGCGCGAGCTGGCCGAGGAGGAGCGGGCGCGGATCGAGCTCTTCCGCGCCGCCTCCCCCTCGGTCGTCTTCATCACCACGACCGCCCGCCGCCGCGACTTCTTCCGCATGAACATTCTCGAGATCCCGCAAGGGTCGGGCTCCGGCTTCATCTGGGACCGCCGCGGCCACGTCATCACCAACTTCCACGTCCTCCAGGGCGCCACCGCCGCGCAGGTCACCCTCTCCGACCACTCCGCCTGGGACGCCGAGCTGGTCGGCGCCACGGCGGAGAAGGACCTCGCCGTGCTGCGCATCGAGGCGCCGGTCGAGCGCATGCGGCCGCTCGCCGTCGGGCGCTCCACCGGCCTGCAGGTGGGCCAGACGGTCCTCGCGATCGGCAACCCGTTCGGCCTCGACCAGACGCTGACGACCGGCGTCATCAGCGCCCTCGGGCGCGAGATCCAGTCGCTCGGCGGCGTGCCGATCCGCGACGTCGTGCAGACCGACGCGGCGATCAACCCCGGCAACTCGGGCGGGCCGCTGCTCGACAGCCACGGCCGTCTGATCGGCGTCAACACCGCGATCTACAGCCCCTCCGGCGCCTACGCCGGGATCGGCTTCGCGATCCCGGTGGACACGGTGGCCTGGGTGGTGCCGGAGCTGATCGAGCACGGCCGCGTGGTGCGGCCCACGCTCGGGGTGCAGCTGCTGCCGGACGCCACGGTCAGCGAGCTGGGGCTCGAGGGGGCGCTGGTGGGAGACGTCGTCGCGGGGAGCGGCGCCGAGCGCGCCGGGCTGCGACCGACGCGGCAGGACGTCGCCGGGCGGATCGTGCTCGGGGACCTGATCGTGGCGGTCGACGGCGAGCCGGTGCGCTCGATCGGCGACCTCTTTCTGGCCCTCGAGAAGCGCCGCCCGGGCGAGGCCGTCCGCGTCGCCTTCGACCGCGCCGGCGAACGCCGCGAGGTCACCGCGGTGCTGGGGACGGGCGGCTAGCGGCTGCCGCGCTCGGGGTGGCGGAAGCGCATGGGAATCGAACCCACCCCCCACACCGCAACCGGCGCGGGACAACGGTTTTGAAGACCGCGGAAGGCACCAGCCCCCGAGCGCTTCCAGAAAGAAAATTGTAGAGCATCAGGGGGGCTCGCGTCGGGCACCGGCGCGAGCTATGTAGATCTTCGGACGTGAGGCTCGCGCCTGCGCTGCGCTGCGCGCCGGACCGCTTTCATCTGCCGGATTTGGTTGCCGGCGCTTGCGCAGAGCTGCCCCACGCGAGCCCCCCTGATGCTCTGGTTACTTCATTTTCACTAACGCGGGGGCTCGGGGGTTTCCTCGGGCTCGGGGGGTTCAGGAGTCTCGTGCCGCTCGTAACGGCGCTCGCGGTCGGGGTCGCGGCGCTCGGCCTCTAGCTCCTCCCGCAGCTCCTCCATC
This sequence comes from Thermoanaerobaculia bacterium, assembly GCA_036397955.1. GTDB lineage: Bacteria > Acidobacteriota > Thermoanaerobaculia > Multivoradales > UBA5704 > DASUNQ01. Next base: position 4,292 of record DASWHY010000587.1, read on the forward strand.
GCTTCGCGGACGCCTTCTAGGGCGCCGTGCTTGACGGCTTCGATGGCTTCGCGGTGGGCCTCGACGGCGTCGCGGATGGCTTCCAGCTCGTGTTCGGTCGGGCGCGTGGCTTCGGCCAGGCGGCGCGCCGCCTCTTCCAGCTCGCGCTTCTCCCGCGGCGTCAGGCGCGCGGCCTCGGCGATCCGCTTGGCGTCGACGACGATGTGGCGGAAATCGCTCTCGAGCAGCTCGGCGTGACGCTCCAGCACTCTCTCGACCTCGCGGGCGATCGCCAGGATCTCGTGCTCGGTGATGCGCTCGACTTCGCGCTCGAGTTGTCGGACCTGCGGCTCGATGCGGATGGCGATGTCGGCCGAGCGGCGGGCGATCTCCTCGGCCATGCGCTCGATCTCCTCGATCCGCTCGCGCTCCAGCCGCGGGCGCGGGGTGACGTGGTGAATGCGCTGGCGGCGGACCTCGCCGATCGGTTCCGCCTCCTCCGCCGGCTCGGCAGGCTCAGCCTCTTCCGCGGGCTCGGCCGGCTCGGCGTCCTCCGCAAGCTCCGCCTCGTCCGGTTCCTCCGCCGGCTCCGGTTCCTCCGCCGGCTCGGCGGGCTCCGCCCACTCCGCGAGAGCGGGCGCCTCGGCGGGCTCGGGGGTCTCCGCCGCCTCGGCGGCCGGTTCCACGGCGATGGCGGTCCCCGCCGACACTCCCGGCGCCGCGACCGCCACGACCAGCAGCGCCGCCGCCAGCGCCGCGGTCACCCAGGGCGCGCGCAGCCGCAGCTCGGCGGCGCGCTCGCCGTCGAGGAGGCGCCGGATGCGCAGCCCGAGCTGCGACGGCCGGCCGGCCATCCCCAGGGCCGGCAGCGCCGCCCCGCGTCCCGCGCCGACCGACCAGTGCGCGACCTCGGTCAGGCACTGCGCCAGCGACAGCGCGCTGCCGACGCGGCCGACCGACCACTCGTCGCACTGCAGCTCGGAGATCTCGCGCAGCCGGCGGAGCGCCAGCCGGTTGAGCGGCTGGAGGAACGCCACCGCCGCCACGAGCTGCCCGGCGAGGAGCCACGCCGGGTCGCGCCGCGCCAGGTGGCCGAGCTCGTGCGCGAGGAGGCCGGCGAGCGGCTCCTCCTCCAGCTCGGCGTAGGCGCGCGGCGGCAGGGCGATCTCCGGCCGGCGCACGCCCATCGCCACCGGCACCGGCAGGCGCGGCGCGCAGGTCAGGCGCACCGGCTGCGCCAGCGGCGCCAGCCCGGCGAGGCGGGCGAGGAGGCGGAAGGCGACGCCGCCGGTGACCTCGGCGCGGCCGCGCAGGCAGCGGCGCAGGAGCAGGTACGAAAGACCGAGGCGCGCGAGGAGCACCAGCGCGCCGGCGGCCCAGAGGGCGAGGAGCGCGGCGGGCCAGTCGAAGGCGCGGAGCGCCGGCGAAGGCAGAACAGGTGGAGAAGGCTCTGCGGCGGAGGCTGCGCCGGGAACAGGCGCCGCGAGCGTTTCGGGCGTCGCGGCGACGACGTCGAACCGCTCGGGCACGACCGGCGAGGCGAGCGCCTGACCCTCCTCACCCGATCTCTTCTCCAGCTCCCAGCTCCCGGCCAGCG
>DASWHY010000588.1:0-2497 GCA_036397955.1 Thermoanaerobaculia bacterium
GGCGAGCGCGAAGGCCACACCCGCGGCGGCGGGCCGGCGCGCCACGAGCAGCCGCTCGAGGGCGAGGAGGAGGAGCGCCGCGAAGAGCAGGGTCTCCATCCCGGAGACGACGAAGCGCGGCTGCGAGCCGAGGGCGGCCCAGAGGAGCGGCGGCAGGGCGGCGAGGAGCGGGGTCTCGGGCAGCGCATGCCGTGCGAGCCGCGCCAGCAGCCCGATCGCCGCGATCCCCGCCGCCGCTGCGAGCGCGACGGAGAGGCGCGGCAGGTCGAGCCCCAGCGCGGCGCCGCCGGCGAGGAGCAGCGTCCAGAGGAAGTTGGTGTAGCCCTCGACCCGCTCGCCCACATTGAAGACGAGCCCGTGCCCCTCCGCCAGGTTGGCCGCGTAGCGGAAGGAGATGAAGGCGTCGTCGACGAGGAGGTAGGGGTCCCAGAGGTGGGCGGCGCGCGCCAGCAGCAGCGCCGCCGCGGTCGCCGCGGCGAGCAGCGCGGCGCTAGCGCTCCGCGCCCGCACGATCGGCCAGCGCCAACAGGTTCGCCAGCAGCCGGTAGGCGCCGGGGACGCCGGCGGGGATCTGCCGGAAGAACGCGAGGCCGGTGTAGACGTAGGTCCCCTCGCCGAGCGGCGCCACCAGCAAGGCGCCGCGCAGCTCCGGCCCGCCGGGATCGGCCATGGCGAGGAGCGGCGTGTAGGCCGGGTCCCAGGTGTGCGCGAAGTAGAGCCCGCGCTCCTGCACCCACCCCTCCCAGTCCCCCGGCCCCAGCCGGTTCGGCGTGGTGAAGACCGGATGGTCGGGGACGAGCGGCTCGACCGGCGCGTTCTCGTCGGTGATGCGGTCGTGCGGCCGGGCGATCTCCAGCGGATAGGGCGCGAGCTTCCCCTCCGCGAACGCGTACTGCTGGTACTGGACGACGAGCAACCCACCCTGTCGTACGTAGTCGAGGAGGCGGGCGTTGGCCCGCGCCAGCGCCGGCTCGGTCTCGTAGGCGCGGCTGCCGACGACGATCGCGTCGTAGCGCCCGAGGTGGCCGGCGGCGAGGTCCTCGGCCGAGAGCAGCTCGAGCGGCAGCCCGACGGCGCGCAGGAACTCCGGCACCCGGTCCGAGGCGCCGCGCACGTAGCCGACGCGCTCGAGGCGCGGCAGCGCGAGCTCGGCGGCGCTGATCTCGACCCGCGCCGGCCGCAGCGTCGGCGTCGGCGGCACGTGCTCGTGCTCGAGCAGCGGCAGCGCGGCGGCGAAGCGGCGGCCGTCGGCGAGCACGGCCTCGACCGCGTAGGCGGAGCGCCCCGGCGCCAGCGTCCGCGGCGGCGCGAGCTGCAAGGCGACCGTCTGCCGCTCCCCCGGCGCCAGCGTGAAGGGGCGCGGCGGCACCGGCGGCCAGCCCGGCGCGGGCGGGCGCGGCACCGGCTCGGGCCGGGCGCCGACCTCGCCCGCGAGCGGCGCCGCGGCGCGCGAGACGAGGGTCACCTCGACGGTGCGCGGCGCGCGCTGGTCGATCGGCCAGAGGATGAGCGCAGGCTCGACGGTCACCTCGACCGCCGGCACCACGCGCAGCGGCCGGCGGATCTCGCCGCGCGCCTGGTCGCCGACGCGGTAGACCACCTCGCGCTCGAGCGTCACCGGCTGGCCGGCGATCTCGAAGTCGAAGCGGGCGACGAGCGGCGGCGGCTCGAACGGCTCGCCGCGCACCTCCGCCGGCGCGCCGCTCCAGTCGTAGAGCGCGTCGCGCAGCGGCGCGCGCAGGAAGTAGGGGAGGGTGGGCTCGGCGCCGGCGGGGACCGGCATCGCAAGGTCCCAGGTGGCCAGCTCGCCGGCCGCGACCGCCTGCACGCCGCCGACGGCCTCCCACTCCGCCGCCGGCACCAGCGAGAAGACGACCGCGGCGAGCGGCTCCCCGCCGCTGTTCCAGAGCGCCAACTGGACCTTCAGCTCCTCGCCGGCGGTGACCGTCTCGCGCGCCGCCGCGGCCTCGACCGCGATCCCCGCCGCGGCCGCCAGCCCGGATTCCGCGATCGCCGCCTTCTCGGCGATCAGCTCCGCCGCCTGCCGCTCGGCGTCGCCGGCCCCCGGCCCCTCCAGCTCGGCGTGCGCCGCGCGCAGGTGGCCCAGCGCCTCGGCCAGGCCCGGCACCGCCGCCGACAGTCGCGTCGGATTGAGCTCGGCGCGGGTGCGCGCCGCCGCCCGCTCGGCGGCTTCGAGGTGCCCCGCCACCCGCTCCCGCCGCGCCCCGTCCGCGATCCCGACCGCCATCGCCGGCAGGCGCGTGTCGACGCCGGCGAAGAGGTCCTTGGCCGCGGCGCCCTCCCCGCCGTCGACCCACGCCACCCGCGCCTGCCGCGGCCCCAGGTCGAGCAGCCGCCCCATGTCCTGCGAGCGGTGCTCGCTGCGGCTCGCCATCGCGAGCTGGAAGATCGAGCGGCCGGTGAGCCAGTCGATGATCCCGGTCTCGAGGGTCAGCGTCGTCGCCTCGCGGTCGAACCCGGTCGAGCGGTAGAGCGC
>DASWHY010000589.1:0-10042 GCA_036397955.1 Thermoanaerobaculia bacterium
GCGCGATCGTGCGCTCGACCGGCTGGCCGAGGTGCGCCGGCGGCGCTCCTTCCGCCTCGACCGCGCGATCTCCGCAGCCCACCGCACCGCCACCCTGGAGCTGATCGCGACGCGGCCGGCGCCACGGCTGGGAGGGGTGCAGATCCGGCTCCTGCGGCGCCTGGAGGCCGAGGCCCGCCAGCGGCCGACCGCCCTCCTCTACCCCGAGCCCGGAGGCTACCGGCTGGAGCTCGCGGCCCCGAGCGGCCGGCGGGCCCTCGCCTTCGCCGCGCGGCCGCTGGCGCCGCCGCCGGCCGTCGCCGACGCCGGCTTCGAGCAGGCGGTGTTGCGCGCCGCCGCCACGGTCGGTGCCGAGCGGCTGCACGTCGAAGGGCTCGCCGGCCTGCCGCCGGCCTCCCTCCTCGCCCTGCACCGCCAGGGGCTGCGGCTCACCGTCTCGCTGCACGACTTCGCCGCCTTCTGCCCGCGCCCGCACCTGCTCGAGCTGCCGCCGCTCGCCTTTTGCCGCTACAGCCGCGACCCCGAGCGCTGCGCCCGCTGCCTGGCGCACGACTGGCCGGTGGCGCCGGGGTGGCAGGAGACGCGGCGGGCGCTCGCCGCGGAGGTCCTGGCCGCCGCCGAGGCGGTCTCTTATCCGTCCGCGTTCCTGCGCCGCCAGCACCTGGAGCTCTTCCCCACTCTCGACCCGGCACGCCAGCAGGTCGTCTCCCCGGAGCCGGCCGCGGCCCCTGCCGCGCGCCCGCACGCGGTGCACAAGCCGCCGCTCCACGTGGCCTACGCCGGGCGGGTGCTGCCGCACAAGGGGGCGCTGGTCTTCGAGGAGGTGGTGCGGCGGCTCGCGGAGGCGGGCGGGCCGGGAGTGCGCTGGAGCGCCTACGGCGGCGGCGACGACGACCTCCTGCTGCGCCTGCGGCGCCTGCCGGGGGTGCGCGTGCGCGGCTCCTACCGCAGCGGCGCCCTCCCCGAGCTCCTGGCCGCCGACCGGGTGGACCTGGCGCTCCTGCTCTCGGTCGTGCCGGAGTCCTACGGCATCACCCTCTCGGAGTGCCGCGCGGCGGGGGTGCCGGTGGTGGCCTTCGATCTCGGCGCGCTCGGCGAGCGGGTGCGCGGGAGCGGGGACGGACACCTGGTGCCGCTCGCGGCCGGCGCCGAAGGGGTCGCCGCCCTGCTGGCGCGGCTGGTCGTGGCCTGATGGCACGATGGCCGCGACGTGGGAAGGGAGCCGACCCCCGCGCGGGGCCTATCACTCGCGAGTGCGTCGTCTGGGCCTACCGCCTGTTCCTCGATCGCGAACCCGAGAGCGAGGTCCGCGTGGCGGACAAGGTCGCTGCCTGGCGGACGACAAGGCAGCTCCGCGTCGATTTCATGACGTCCCCGGAGTTCCGCGAGAAGAACCCGGACCTCGCCCTTACCAACGAGCGGGCCGTCGTCATCAAGGAGATCGCTCCGGGGCTACGGCTCTTCGTCGATCTCTCCGACCAGGTCGTCGGGATGGGCATCGTCCACGGGTCGTACGAGACCGAGGAGCTCGAGCTCGTCCGCCGTCATGTTCGCGCCGGAGACACTGCGTTGGACATCGGCGCCAACGTCGGGCTGTTCACCATCCACATGGCGGCCCTGGTCGGCCCCCAGGGGAAGGTCTACGCCTTCGAGCCTTCGCCCGAGCTCGCCGAACTGCTGGCGCGCTCGGTGGCGGAGAACGGCTTCGCCGGTCGGGTGGAGCTGGTCAGGGCCGCCGTGGCCGATCGGTCCGGGACGGCGGGTCTGTTCTCGGGGCACGATCCGCTGAACCGCAGCGGCTCCTTCCTGCTGCGAGGCGGGGCGGTGCCGGAGGTCCCAGGCGACGTCCTCGACGTGCCGGTCATCCAGCTCGACGCCCAGCCGCTCCGCCGCCCGGTCTCGCTCGTCAAGATCGATGTCGAGGGCGCCGAGCCCCTGGCGCTGCGCGGAGCCGAGCGGCTACTGCGTGAGGATCGCCCAATCATCCTCGCTGAGATCAACCCGGCGCAGCTCGCTCGCGTCGCGGGCACCACTCCGGCCGCCTTTTTGGCGGAGATGGGCGCTCGCGGCTATGCCTGCCGAACGCTGGACGGGCGGCCGGCGTCTCCGGAGCTCGCCGGCGGTGGCATCCTCTCGGTAGTTTTCACCCCCCAGTGACCTGCCCGCTCTCTTGAGCTGCAAGCGATCGAAACGATCGCGGGTGTGCCGCTAATCGCGGCGCGCGATCGCGATCAACCCCAGGCCCTTCCAGGGCAGCAGACCGTCGGCGCGGCGGACGAGCGGCACCAGCATGTTGAAGAGCTTGAGCTGCACCTTGCTGAAGTGGCGCCGCCGGAGCACCCGCCCGTTGAGCCACCAGCCGGGGACGCCGCCGCGATTGAAGTCGCGCACCTGCTCGAGGCGGAAGCCGGTCTCCCCCAGCTCCCGCTCGAGCGTCGCGCGCTCGTAGCGCGTGCGGTGGCCCAGCACCTCGTCGAGGCTGGAGTAGAGCCGCTGCCCCTGCGGCACGTAGAGGAGCAGCCGCCCGCCCGGCTGCAAGGCGGCGTGCATGTTGCGCAGCGCGAGCAGCGGATCGCGCACGTGCTCCAAGACGTTCAAGCAGATGACGGTGTCGAAGGCGCCGCGCCAGCGTTCGAAGTCGGCCGGTTCCTCGAGGTCGATGCGGTCGATGTCGAGGTAAGGCTTGCCGAGCGCCAGGTTGCGCAGGTAGCCGAGGTAGTGCGGGTTGATGTCGCTCGCCAGGTAGCGGTCGCGCGGCACCAGCCAGGTGGTGATGTTGCCGATCCCGGCGCCGATCTCCAGCACCCGCGCCCCGACGTGCGGCGCCAGCGTCTCCGCCATCCAGCGGTTGAAGCGTTGCGCCCGCTCGAGGCTGTGCAGGATGTGCGAGCCGTACTCGTCCTCGGCATAGAGGTCGTCGAAGAGCTTGTACTTGAGGATGGCGCGCAGCGCCTTGAAGCCGTCGCGCCAACCGATCTTCTTGCCCTCGCGGTAGGTGCGTCCGAGGTAGCTGATCGGCACCTCGAAAACGCGCACCTCGCGTTTGGCGATCTTGGCGGTGATCTCGGGCTCCATCGCGAAGTCGTTCGAGCGGATCGGGATCGACTTCAGCAGCGGCGCCCGGAACATCTTGTAGCAGGTTTCCATGTCGGTGAGATTGAGGTCGGTCGCCCAGTTGCTGAACGCGGTGAGCAGCCGGTTGCCGAGCGCGTGCCGGTGATAGAGGACGCGCCGCCGCTCGCTGGGCAGGAAGCGCGAGCCGTAGACCACGTCGGCGCCATCCTCGAGAAACGGCCGCACCAGCCGCGCATAGTCGCGCGGGTCGTACTCCAGGTCCGCGTCCTGAAAGACGATGAGGTCGCCGGTCGCCTCGGCGATGCCGCGCCGGATGGCGCTCCCCTTGCCCTGGTTGCGCCCCTGCTCCAGCAGGCGCACGCGCTCGGGGTGCCGGGCGGCGGCGCACCGCAGCACCTCCAGGCTGCCGTCGGTCGAGCCGTCGTCGACCAGCAGCAGCTCGAGCTCGCGCACCCCGGGCACCTCGACCGCCAGCACGCGAGCGATCAGCTCGCCGACCAGGTAGCGCTCGTTGTAGACGGGGACGATGACCGACAGCTTGAGCTCGCCGGTGGGCAGTTCGCGGCTCACGGATCGCCTCGCGCGGGAGGGTATCATCGCCTTCCGGATGAGCGCGGCCGCCGATCTCGCCGCCGTCACCGCCGCGGCGGTCGCTCTGCTCTGGGGGTGCGGGCTCCTCCTGGCGCGCCTGCTCCTGCCACGGCGCTACCGGCCCTTCCTCCCCCTCGTCGCCCCCTTCCTCGGCTTCGCGCTCCTTTCCGCTCTCGGCCACTACCTCGGAGTCCTCGGCCAGCCGCTGCGCGCCGCGCGCTGGCTGTTCGTCGCCTTGGCGGCGGCGGGGTGGGTGGCGATGCTGTGGGACCGCCGCCTGCGGCGCCTGCCGCGCGCCTCGCTGCCCGCGGTCGGCGTCTGCCTCCTCGCCTTCCTGCTCGCCGTCATGCCGCTGCTCGCGCTCGGGTACCTGACGACGATCGGCGCCACGATCGACGGTCTCTCCTATGCCGTCCGCTCCGAGTACCTGCAGGCGGCCCCGCTCCGTCCCCCCGCGACCCCTCCCGGCAAGCCGTTCTTCGTCTGGGTCCTCGGGCACATCCAGCTGCTCCGCGTCGGCGACGTCTACGTCGTCGGCATCCTCGCCGAGCTGCTCCGCCGCCGGAGCTACGAGCTGCTCACCGTCGTGCCCGCGCTGTTCTTCGCCCTCACGGCGGGCTCCGTCTTCGTCTGGGCCCGCGCCGGGCTCGGCCTGCGCCGCGGCGGGGCGCTGCTCGCCGCCGCTCTCGCAGGGACCAGCAACCTGCTGCTATGGCCGGTGTACGACAACTTCCTCTCCCAGGTGATCGGCGTCAGCTTCCTGCCCCTCCTGCTCTGCGTCGGGATCGAGGCGCAGCGCCGCCGGACGTGGCGCAGGGCAGCTCTCTTCGGGGTGCTGCTCACGACCTTGGCCTCGGTCTACCCCGTCTTCGCCCTCTACGGCCTCGCGGGTGTCGTCTGCGCCTGGGTGGCGGCGGCGATGCTGCGGCGGCGCGCCGGCGCCGCGCTCCCCTCCCGGGCGGCGGCGCTCTGGTGGGCGGGGGCCCTCGCCGCGGCGGCGGTGTGGAACGCCGTCGCCATCAGCCGTGCGTCGGCCGAGCTGCAGATGGTCTCGCGCCTGCTGGGCGCCGCAGGCGCGAAGGCCGTAGGTCCCGGCAACATCCTCGTCTTCCCGCCCTTGGTCGAGATCTTCGGTCTGGTGGCGCACGCGGCGGCGGCTTACGGCTCGGGATGGCGGCGGGTGCCGATGCCGATCTTGGCGACGCTGGGCGTGGGTTGCGCCGCGCTCGCCGCCTATGGCTGGTGGCGGCTGGGCCGCCGCGCCCGCATCGCCGCCGCCGCCACGCTGCTCGTCAGCGCCGCGCTGGCCGCACAGCAGCGCTGGGGCGTCAACCTGCCGGACGGCTATCCATACGGCTGGTTCAAGGCGATCTCCGCCTTGACCCCGCAAGCACTGGTCCTGGTGGCCGCGGGGATCGCGGCGGTCTGGCGGCTGCGCTCGCGGCGCTGGCTGGCCGCCGTAGCGGCGTTCGTGCTGCTGGCGATCAACCTCAAGCACACCCTGTGGACGCAGCGCTACGTGCTGCAGGACCGGGTGGTGGTGGACCGGGAGCTGATCGGCGTCGCACGGGCGGCGCTCCGCATCGCGCCCGGCGCCTGGACGATGATCGACCTGCAGCTCGGCCTGCGCCAGCACTGGCTGGGCTACCTGCTCCGCGATCAGCTGGTCCGTTACCGCGAACCCCTGTTCGCGTGGGATGCGTCGGTCCCGGCGGCGGCCGACGCCTTCGTCCAGTACGCGGTGGTCGAGAGGACGCTGGACGCGACACGGCGCCAGGAGCTCGACGACCCCTGGTACCAGCCGGCCACCTACACCCGCCTCTGGGGCAACGAGCGGTACGAGCTGCGGGCGCGGCGCGACGCGACGGTGAGCGAACAGCGCTGGGCGAGGCGCTGGCCGGAAGGGGCCGCGCTGGAGCTCGGCGTCGTTCCCGCGCGCGGCACCCTGAGCGTCCGACTCGCGGCGGAGACTCGTGAAAGCGCCCTGGGGAGCGGCACGCCGCGGACCCTCCAGGTGCGCATCTTCGCCCTCGGGCCCCGCAATCGGCTGGCGGTCGCCGGCCTGGCTCGGCCGATCGATCTCCGGGCCGGCGGCCGGCTGCTCGATCTCGACCTCGACCTCGGCTGCGCGCCGGGAGAGCGGATCGAGATCCGTCATCTGGAGGGGGACGTCCTGCTCTCCGAGGTGCGCCTGCTGGGCGCCCGCACCGGCGACCCGCGGACCTGCCTCGAGACGGCCCCGCTGGCGACCGGCGTCGCCTATCTCGAGCAGGAGGTGGAGGGCGCGCGCGTCCGCCTGCGGGCGACGGTGGTGCGGCCGCGGCGCGCCGGCGAGCGTATCTACCGTCTCGGGTTCCACGTCATCGACCCCGCCCAGGGGGCGCTCTTCGGCGTCTGGAGCCTCGACTTCCCTCCCGGCGAGCCGCTGCGGCGCGGCACACTGGAGCTCGACCTCCGCGACCGCTCGGCGCGGGCCGAGCTCGACGGCCGCGCCGCACCCATCGTCTTCGGCAGCCTCGACACCGGCGCCGGCTCGTTCGAGGCGGACGCGGTCTGGTGGCAGCTCAACCCGACCGCGCAGCTCGAGATCGCGCCGATGCTCTGGTTCGAGCGCACCGCCGGCGGCACGGTGGCGGTGCTGCGGGCGGGGGCGACACCGCGGCTGAAGGTCCTGCCGGCCCCCTGAATCGCCCGCGCGCTTCAGGGCGCGAGCCGCTGCCGGACGCGCCGCGAGAGAGGCGCCTTGGGGACGCTCTGGATGTCGAGGCTCATGGCCTGCAGGAGCAGCTGCACGCCCAGGATGAGCGGGACGACGGCGATCATCACGGTCCCGGTCGAGGCCTCGACGCCGGTGCGCGCCGACTCCAGCCAGTGCGCCGCGCCCCAGAGGGTGCCGAAGGCGGAGAGGAGCACGCCGGTGACGAGGAAGAGGGAGACGGGCGAGAACTCGCGCACGAAGTACTGCAGCCAGATGCGGCGGCAGAAGGCGGCGAGGAGCTTGCGCGGAAAGCGCAGCAGCGCGCCCACCGGCGACAAGGCGCTGGACTCGTCGCCGTACTTGGCCGCGATCTGCACGTCGCGGACGACGGCGCGCATCAGGTTGAGCTCGATCAGCATCGAGGTTTCGAAGAACCAGCGGCGGTCGAGATGGTCCCACTCCAGCATCTCGAGCACCTGGCGGTGGATTGCCGTGTACCCGTTCGTCGGGTCGAAGACGTCCCAGTAGCCCGAGGAGGCCTTGGTCAGGAAGGAGAGCCCCAGGTTGCCCACCCGGCGGAGAAACGGCATCTGCCGGAGATGGCGTGTGTCGTAGAAGCGGCTCCCTTTCGTGTAGTCCGCTTCGCCGGCGAGAACGGGCTCGAGCAGCGAGCTCAGGTGGGCCGGATCCATCTGGCCGTCGCCGTCCATCTTGACGACCACTTCGGCACCCAGCTCGAGCGCCTGCCGGTAGCCGGTGATCACGGCCGCGCCGACCCCGCCGTTCTCTGCGTGCCGCAGCAGTCGTACCCGCGGATCGACGAGCCCGCCGACGATCCGCACGGTCTCGTCGCGGCTCGCGTCGTCGACGACGATGATGTCGGAGACGAGGTCGGGGATGGCGCCGATGACGCCCGCGATGTACCGGGCGACCCCGAACGCCGGAATGACGACCGCGACTCGCACCGGCTCGCCTCCGGCCTCGAGGCGCGGCGGCATGGCGCGGCTGGGGGCGGCAGGGTTGCCGGCCAGGAACGTCATCCGCCGCTAGTATAGAAGCTGGAGCCCTCGCGGATGACGATTGGCGCGCCAGCCTGCCCCGCCTGTGGCGGTCCCCTGGAGAGGCGCCTGGAGAGCTGGCTGCAGCACTGTCCGGCCTGCGGCCTCTGGCGCTCCCTGCTCGGCAGTGAGGATCGCCTGCAGGCAAGCGCGGCACTCGACGAACAGCGGCGGATGGCAGGGCTGGCGCCGCTGCGCGACGAGAACTATCGCCGGCTGCTGGCCGCGCTGCGACGCCTGGCCCCACTCGCGGGCAAGCGGCTCCTGGACGTGGGCTGCGCCTACGGTTGGTTCCTCGAAGCCGCCCGCGAGGCGGGCATGACCCCGTGCGGCCTCGAGCCGGATCCCGGGATCGCGGCGGCGGTCCGCGGCGACTTGGAAGTGTGGGTCGGCTACTTCCCCGCCGCGGTACCAGCGGGCGAGACCTTCGACGTCATCTCGTTCAATGACGTCCTGGAGCACGTGCACGACCTGGATGGCGCCCTCGCCGCCTGCCGGCGCCTGCTGCGCCCGGGCGGCCTGCTGGCGGTCAGCGCGCCCGACAGCCGCGGCGTCCTGTTCCACGCCGCCCGCATGCTGGCGCGTTTGGGCCGCAAGGACCTTCTCCACCGGCTCTGGCAGAAGGGGTATCCGAGCCCGCACCTGAGCTACTTCAACGCCGGCAACCTGGGGCTGCTGATGCGCCGGCACGGCTTCTTGCCGCGGGTGGTGGAGGAGCTGCGCAGCCTGCGCCTGCAGGGCCTCTGGTCCCGCCTGCACATGGACCGCCGGCCGTCCCCGCGCTCGGTCGTCTCTTATGTCGCGCTCGCCGGCGCCCTGCCGGCCCTCGTCCACCTGTTCCCGTCGGACCAGCTCCTGGGCATCTACGCTCTCGACGCGGGGCTCCAGCGGTCGAAGCGGGTACGCAGCAGCTTGAGATAGCTCAGGCTCGTCGTCCAGAAGCGGAGCTTCGACTCTCCCTGCCGCCGGAAGATGAATTGAATGGGCTCCTCGGCGATGCGCAAACCGGCTTGATGCGCGCGGATCAGCATCTCGGGGAGGAAGGCGAAGTTGGCGTTGTCGAAGCGGATGGCACGCAGCGCCGCGGCGCGGTAGACGCGGAAGCCGGAGGTCTTGTCCGCCACGCGCAGGCCGTAGAGGACGCGCATGAGGGAGTTCATGATCCCGGAGAGCAGCCGCTTCCAGGCCGGGGTGCCGAGCACGGTGCTGCCGGCGAGGAAGCGCGAGCCGACCAGCACGTCGGCGCCGCGCACCTCCAGCGCCGCCACCAGGCGCGGCAGCTCCTCGGGTTGGTGGTTGAGGTCGGCATCGAGAGTGGCGACCAGGTCGGCGTCCGCGGCGACGGCGGCGAAGCCGCGGCGGAACGCGTTGCCGAGACCGCTCGGCGCTTCCCGGTAGAGGATGCGGACGTCGCCGCCGAGCTCGCGCGCCAGGCGCTCGAGGACCTCGCGCGTGCGGTCGCGCCCCTCGACGACGAAGATCGCCTCCCAGGCCCAGCCCGCCATCGAGCCGAGCGCGGCGTGCAGGCGGCGCAGCAGCGGCTCCGCGTTCTCCTCCTCGTCGTAGGCCGCGACGACGACCGAGAGCTTCTTCACGCCGCGGGCTTCCTCCCCACCGCGACGAGGTGGATGAAGGCGTCGCGCGGGGTCAGGTCGGCGGCCACCGGCTCGAGGCCCGCCTCGCGCAGGGTACGCCGTGCATGGCGGCGGGAGCGCAAGCGGTTGACCTCGGCGGGGAAGAAGCGGAAGCGGCGGCCGGGACGGCTGCGGAGCAGCTCGAGTGGGGCGAGCACCAGGCGCGAGAGCCCGAACTCGGGCGGCCAGAAGAGGACCGCGTAGCCCCCCGGGCAGAGCGCGCGGCGGAACTCCTCGAGGATCGCCCGCCCTTCGCCGGGGTGGAAGTGCTCCATGACGCCCAAGCTCCAGATCCCCGCCACCGACTCGGCGCGGAACGGCAGGGCGCGGATGTCGCCGCGCAGGAGGAGCTGGTAGGGCCCCTCACGCCGCGCCGCGGCCAGCGCCGGCAGGGAGAAGTCGAGGCCGACCAGGCGCCGCCGCAGCCGCCGCACGCTCGCCGAGGCCTGGCCGGTGCCGCAGCCGGCCTCGACGAGCGTCCCTTCGGCGGGGAAGAAGCGGCCGGTGTAGTGGCGCACGGCGCGGCGGAGGACGGTGCGGCGGACGAGCGAGGCGAGCCGGCCGAAGAGCGAGGACTGGCCGTCGTGCAGGCCGCGCCAGTGGCGGTCCCAGACCTCCCGTTCGCTGCGGCTCACGTCCTGCGGGTCCTCGGCTGTGGCGGGTCGGGCGCGGTCAGAGCGGCGATGATAGCGCAGCCGTCCGGGCCACCGCGCCGCTCTGTTAGGATGCGGGCCCGCATGGCAGCCGCCCTCGCCACCGGGCGCCTCGCCGGCGCCGTCCTCGCGGCGGCTCTCCTCCTGGCGGTCCTGCTCTACCTCCCGACGCTCGGCAATTCCTGGGCGTACGACGACGTCGACTACATCAATCAGACGGCGGACTACCTGGCCGGCGAGCACGGCCTCGCCGCGACGCTTTTCCGCCCGCAGGGGGAGCACATCGTCGCCGGCTTCCGTCTTCTGCTGCTCGGGAGCCTCCGCCTCTTCGGC
>DASWHY010000590.1:0-6843 GCA_036397955.1 Thermoanaerobaculia bacterium
CGCGCGCACCGCCGGCGGCGGGTCCTCGAGCTCCAGCCGCCGCGCCGCCAGCCGCAGCCGCTCGATCTCGTGGTTGACGTCGCCGATCGGCCCGCGCTCGAGCGCCCGCAGCCGCTCCCGCTCCTCCTCCTTCCGCGCCAAGAGCGGCGGCAGCGCCCGCGCCACCGCCCGCGGACCGCGCGCCAGCACCCGCGCGCCGTGACGCAGCTCGACGAAGTAGCCGTGGAAGTTCCCCCACTCCAGCCGCTCGAGGAGGACCGCCTCGGGCGGGCGGGCGCGGCGGACGACGTCCTTGTCGTCGATCCAGGCGAAGTCGAGGCCCTCGACGTCGCGGTTGCCGGTCTTGATCCGCAGCCGCGCCACGGCCGGCACGTCCCGCCGCGCCGGCGTCCGCTCGACCTCCCAGACCTCGCCCAGGAGCTTGCGCCCGTCGCGGAGCGTCAGCTCCACCAGGTCCTTCTGCCAGAAGTAGCCGAGCCCGTTGAGCGCCAGCAGGACGAGGATGCCGATGACGAGGAGGAGGTTGAGGGCCAGCGCGCCGCCGCAGAGCCAGGTGAACGACCGACCCAGCCGCTCGGTCCGCTGGCGCGAGCCGCCGAAGAGCTCGGCCGCCGCCGGCGCGCCGCTAGAGATGGGCATAGCGCTCGCGCAGCCGCTGGCGCACCAGCTCGGCCGCGGTGTTGACCAGGAAGGTGACCAGGAAGAGCAAGAGGGCGGCGAGGAAGAGCGTGCGGTAGAGCGTGCCGCCGTGCGGCGCCTCGGGGATCTCGACCGCGATGTTCGCCGACAGCGTGCGGAAGCCGTTGAACGGGTTCCAGCTCATGATCGGCGTGTTGCCGGTCGCCATCAGCACGATCATCGTCTCCCCCACCGCGCGGCCGAAGCCGACCATCACGGCGGAGAAGATGCCGGGGCTGGCGGTCGGCAGGACGACGCGGGTCACCGTCTGCCAGCGGTCGGCGCCGAGCGCGAGTGACCCCGCCACCAGGTTGGGCGGCACGTTCGAGAAGGCGTCCTCGGCGATGGCGAAGATGATCGGGATGACCGCGAAGCCCATCGCCAGCCCGACGACGACGGCGTTGCGCTGGTCGTAGGGGAGGCCGGTGGTCTTCAGCAGCCAGCCCTGGAAATCGCCGCCGAAGGCCAGCCGCTCGAAGGGGGCGGAGAGGGCGAGGCAGAGCCAGATCGCTCCGGCCAGCACGAAGACGAAGAGGATGGCCTCGACGCCGACGTGGAAGCGGCCGCGCAGCCGGCGCGGCAGCCGCCACCACAGCGCCCCGGCCCCGAGCACGGAGAGCGGCAGGACGACGAGCATCAGGAACAGGCCCGGCAGCGCGCGCTCGACGCGCGGCGCCAGCCAGAGGCCGGCCAGGAAGCCGAGCACGACGCTGGGCAGCGCGGCCATGATCTCGATCAGCGGCTTGAGCACCCGTTTGTAGGCGGGGTGCATGAACTGCGAGGCGTACATCGCCCCGAAGACGCCGAGTGGGATGGCGAGGAGGAGCGAGTAGAACGTCCCCTTGAGCGTGCCGACGAGGAGCGGGGTCAGCGAGAGCTTGGGCTCGAAGTCGTCGGTGCCGCCGCTCGACTGCCAGACGAGCTCCGGCCGCTCGTAGCCCTCGTACCAGACCTTGCCGAAGAGCGACTTCCAGGTCACCTCGGGGTGCGGGTTGCGGATGGCGAGCGCGGCCACCCGGCCGGCGGCCGCGACGTAGGCGCCGTCCACCTTGGGGGCGAAGGCGAGCGTCCGCCCGCCGGGCAGCGGCGAGCGCCCGCGCCAGAGGGTGCGGTGGGAGGTCGAGTAGTAGAGACCGAGGCCGCCGCGCGCGTCGAGCGCCAGGAACCCCTTATCGCGCATCGAGGGGGCGAGGGCGACGATCGCCGCCGCGTGCGACGGGAAGTCGCGCGCGCGGACGAGGCGCACGGCGTCCTCGCCGTGGGGCACGGTCAGCCACACCGAGAGCGCGCCGCTCCCCTGCCCCACGACCAGCGAGCGGCCGCCGATCAGGAGCGTCAGGGCGGTGACCGGCGCCGATCCGGCGGAGACCGCCCGCCCCGCGGCGGGACCCTCGGACGCGATCCCCCAGCGCAGGAGCTCGCCGCTGCGGGTGCCGGCGTAGAGGTTGCGCCGGTCCGGGTCGAGCGCCAGGGTGGTGACCGCGTAGGGGGCGGCGAGGGGGAAGCGCTCGAGGCTCTCGGTCGTCTCGCCGGAGAGGAGGTTTTCCTCGCGGGTCCGGCGGACGAGCGCCAGCCCGCCGCCGGCGACGACCGCCGCCACGGCGGCGTTGCCTTCGCCGTCGAGCTGGGCGGCGAGGGGGCCCAGGGGACGGCGTCCCGGGTCGAGCTCGAGCACGACCGGCTGGCCGAGCCGCGGTGTCACCACCCGGCGATCGCCGGCGAACTCGATCGCGAACTCGATCGGCGCCAGCACCGCGCGGCCGTCGGCGGTGGAGGCGGCGAAGAACCGCCCCTCCGGGGGCACTGCGGCGGCCGTCAAGCGGACCGCCGGCACGAGCAGCGGCTGCGCCAGGACCACCCGGCCGTCGGCCGCCCGCACGACGCGCACCATGCCGTCGCCGCCCAAGGCCGCGACGTGGCTGCGGTGCTCGTCGGCCAGGAGCGCCAGGGGGACCCCGCCCGGCAGGCGGATCGAGCCCGCCCTCTCGACGGCGGCGGGCCGGGTGAGCGGCCAGACCTCGGCCAGGATGAACACCAGGATGCCGAGGATGCTGACGATGATGGCGACGCCGCCGGCGGTGACCACCCAGCGCGCCAGGCGGTCGCGGACCAGGCGCCGGCGCGGCGTCTCGCCGCGCCGCGCCGCTGCTCTCGAGGGGGGAGTCACGGCGCCGTGGGTTGGATCGAGCATGCCGCCGGTCGGGGTGAGCGAGCTTAACAGAGTCGCGGCGCCCGGCCGGCGGCGCTCTAGGCGCGAAGGCTTTCGCGCCGGGCTCCGATCAACCGCTTAGCGCAGCTTGGCCAGCTCCTCCTGCACGATCTTGTTGGGGATCGGCAGATAGCCGTCCTTGACCACCGTCTGCTGCCCCTCCTGCGAGAGGGCGAACTTCAGGAACTCGCGCACCATCGGGTCGAGCGGCTTGTTGGGGGCCTTGTTGACGTAGACGTAGAGGTAGCGCGACAGCGGGTACTTGCCGGAGAGCGCGTCCTCGGCCGAGGCCTCGAAGTAGGTCGCCCCCGGTTTGGCCGCCAGCGCCACCGGCTTCACTCCGGAGGTGCGGTAGCCGATGCCGCTGTAGCCGACGCCGTAGACGTCCTCGCTCACCCCTTGCACCACCGAAGCCGAGCCCGGCTGCTCCTTGACCGTGTCGCGGTAGTCGCCCTTGCACAGGGCGTGCTCCTTGAAGTAGCCGTAGGTGCCGGAGGCCGAGTTGCGGCCGTAGAGGCTGATCGGCCGCGGCGCGAAACGGCCGTCGCTGAGCCCCGTGTCCGCCCACGTCTGCGCCGGCTTCTTGGCGCCGCAGGCGCGCGACTTCGAGAAGATGGCGTCGACCTGCTGCAGGGTGAGCTTGTCGAGCGGGTTGTCCTTGTTGACGTAGACGGCGAGCGCGTCCACGGCGACGCGGATCTGCACCGGCTCGTAGCCGTACTTCTT
Organism: Thermoanaerobaculia bacterium; assembly: GCA_036397955.1. Taxonomy (GTDB): domain Bacteria; phylum Acidobacteriota; class Thermoanaerobaculia; order Multivoradales; family UBA5704; genus DASUNQ01. Next base: position 3,614 of record DASWHY010000590.1, read on the forward strand.
CTCGAACTCGTCGATCTCGGTCGACTTCATCGTGCGGCTCATCGGCCCGAGCTGGGCGGTGCCGGAGATCAGCGCCGGCGGCGCCGTCGAGGAGCCCTTGCCCTCGATCTGGATGCGCACGTTGGGGTACTGGCGGCGGAACCCTTCCGCCCACAGCGTCATCAGGTTGTTGAGCGTGTCGGAGCCGACGGAGCTGAGGCTGCCGGAGACGCCGCCCGTCTTCTGGTAGGGCGCGATGCTCGAGTCCACCTTGACCGCCTGGGCGGCGAGGAGGGTGGTGACGAAGAGGGCCGCCGTCCCCAGGCCCGTCGCTTTGCCGATCTGCTTCATGGTTTCGGTTCTCCTTCTTTCTTTGAGGGTCGTGAACGGCGCCATTGTCGGCGGGCGGTGCGGCGGGGCGGGAGCCGGGACGTGACAGCGGGGTGACAGACCTGCTGTCGCACGGCTGTCACCCTCGCGTCGCGCCGCCGCTCCGGCCGCCGCCTAACCTCGCGCCATCCCATGGACCGCACAAAGGAGATCTGGAATGCGTAAGCGCATGAAGCTCGTCGTGGGCCTGCTGGCCGTCGCCTTCGCCGCGTCGGCGGCCGAGGCGCAGGTGACGGGCCTCTACTACAAGGAGGTCGCGAAGGAGGGCCGCATCTACGTCTTCAACACGCCGGAGCGCCACAAGCTGTGGGAGGAGTCGGGGGACATGGGCGTCTCCATCACCCTCCCTGGCGCCGGCCCGATCGGCGAGACGGTGGTGGCCGAAAACGAGACCGCCGCCGACCTGTACTTCTTCAAGCACGACCTGCCGGGCTACGAGCGGCCGACGCCCAAGCCGGCGACGCCGGCCTTCACCGTCGGCTGGAAGGACGGCAAGACGACCATCGAGCACAAGCTCGGCACCCTCGGCATCTCGAACCGCCTGCAGGTGCGCTTCACCCAGGAGATGCCGGAGGTGGGCGACGACGTCGGCTCCTTCCGCATCCGCCGCATGAAGACCAAGTTCGACGGCTGGGTCTACGACAAGGACCTCACCTACGAGCTGCAGCTCAACTGGCCCGACACCGCCAACCCGCTCGAGGACGCCAACATCAACTACGACTTCACCCAGGGGAAGAAGGCGTTCCAGTTGAAGGCCGGGCAGTACAAGGTCCCCTTCGGCCGGCAGGAGCTCACCTCCTCGGGGTCGCAGGAGTTCGTCGACCGCTCGATCGTCTCGGCCGAGTTCGCGCGCGGCCGCGACATCGGCGTCCAGGCCTGGGGCACGCCGCTGGGCGGCAAGCTCGACTGGCGCGTCGGCATCTTCAACGGCGCCGGCCGCACCGTGCAGCGCAACGACAACGACAAGTACCAGACCAACGCCCGGCTGACCTGGCAGCCCTTCGGCGACGTCAAGTACTCCGAGGGGGACTTCGACTCGACCGGCAAGCCGCTCTTCGCCATCGCCGGCCAGTACGAGTCGAACGAGCGCCCCGTTGCCGCCGCCGGCTCAACGCCGGCGCACACCGCCGACCGCGAGATCGTGGGCGGCGACCTGGTCTTCAAGTACAAGGGGTTCTTCCTCTTCGCCGAGGTCTTCGACGCCTCGACCGACCGCAGCGGCACGGTCTCCGACTTCGACAGCGACGGCTTCCACGCCCAGGCCGGCCACTTCATCGTGCCGCAGAAGTTCGAGGTCGCCCTGCGCCTGGCCGAGCTGGACCCCAACTCCGACCGCGACGACGACGAGCGCGAGGAGACCGGCCTGGCGATCGGCTACTTCTTTAACAAGCACAACCACAAGCTCCAGGCCGACTACCGGCAGGTCGAGAACCAGGCCAACAACCAGACCAACGACGAGTTCCGGCTGCAGTACCAGTTGATTTTCTAGCAGCGGCGCCGTGCTAGCCTGCTGGGTCCTTACCGAGGAGGTCACGGCGATGGTCCGACTGAGCAAGGTTGGCTGCGCAATCGTGCTGGCGCTGCTCTGCGCCGGCGGCGCCCGGGGCGCCGTCCTGGCGCCCGGGACGCTCTACGCCCTGGTCTTCGACTTCTCGACCTCGATGGAGACCGTCGTCACCGTCGATCCGGTGACCGGCGCCTTCACGCCGGTGGGGCCGGGGGTGGCGGACTGCTGCACGGTCGGCGGCTTCCCGGTGTACGCGCTCGACGCCACCACCGGCGGCTTCTACGTCGCCGGCAACCGCCTCTCGGACCCGCCGGGGAGCGCCTTCCGCCTGCTCGGCTTCGACGCCACCACCGGCGCTCTGGTCACCAGCCCCTTCCTGCCGGCCGGCTTCAACTACAACCAGATCAAGCTCGACGTCGAGACCGGCACCCTCTACGCGCTGGTCTTCGACTTCGGCCTGTCGCAGGAGCGGGTGGCGACGATCGACCCGGTGACCGCCGCCCTGACCCCGATCGCCGGCGGCATCGCCGACTGCTGCACGATCGGCGGCTTCAACGTCTCGGCTCTCGACCCGGCCACCGACCGCTTCTACGTGGCCGGCAACCTCCTCTCCGATCCGCCGGGCAGTGCCCAGCGCCTGCTCGGCTTCGACGTCGCGGCCGGGACGCTTGCCACCAGTCCCTCCCTGCCGGCCGGGGTCCAGTACAACGACTTCGAGCTCGACCCGTTGACCGGCACGATCTACGGGCTGGTCTTCGACTTCGGCCCCCTGGAGGAGTCGGTGGTGACGGTCGATCCGGCGACGGCGGCCCTCACTCCGGTCGCCGGCGGCATCGCCGACTGCTGCCTGGTCAGCTCGTTCAACGCCCTCGACCCGCACGGCGGCGCCACCTACATCATGGGCAACCTCCTCTCCGACCCGCCGGGGAGCGGTCCCCGGCTGCTGGGCTTCGACGTCGGCGCCGGGACGCTCGCCACGAACCCCTTCCTGCCGGCGGGCTGGAACCCCAACGTCCTCCAAGCGGCGGTCGTCCCGCCGCCCGACTGCGAGGCGCCGGTCATCTCCTGCAACAGCCCGGCGACGATCACCCCGCCGGACGCGCCGATCTCCTTCACCGCCACCGCCAGCGCGACCGACGGCTGCGGCCCCGCCACGGTCGAGGTCGTCGCCTACGACTGCTGGAAGTTCACCCAGAAGGGGAAGCGGATCGACAAGACCGGCTCGTGCGTGGTCGAGATCGACGGCGCCACCGTCACCATCGTCGACTCCGGCGGCGTCGGCGACCACATCGGCTGGACGGTGGAGGCAGAGGACGGCGAAGGCAACTCGACGACGGTCGAGTGCGAGGTGACG